>CAJUOR010000021.1 GCA_910588165.1 uncultured Thomasclavelia sp. | reverse complement strand
CCGAAAATATCTGTAGAGGCAACTGAGTTTGCGGGAAAAGAAGATGAATATACGACTATGTGTCAGGATACATCATCATTATCTAAAAGCGATATTCAAGTATGTTCGGAATTCAGTGATTATTTAAGAAATAAAAATAGTAGCATTGAGGATAATATTGCGAAAACGCAAGAGGATTTGGACAGCACGCTTTCTGATTTGTCCGCGACCCAATCACAATTAGCGCAAACGCAGCAGCAAATTGCATCTGTTGAATCCGAATTGGCTGTTTTGGAGGGGCGCATTAAACAATTAAATAAAGATATTGAAGATAAAAAAACACGTTTGCGTGATCGTATGTACGTCTTACAAAGTTATGTTAACGGAAATGAATTAGTTAATTTACTGTTTAGTTCTGGAAATTTAGATGAATTGTTGACAAGAATCCAATGTGTTGATGAATTAACCAATTATGATAAAGAGCTAATTACCGGACTAGCCAGGGATAAGCAGGAAGTCGAAATCAAAACGCAAGAAAAGACAGCTCAGTTTGATAATTTATTTGCCCTTCAAAGTCAACAAACAGCTTTGATGTTGAGTTTGAATGATAAAGTGAGCGATTATCAGTCAACTATTGATAATCAAAATGCTCTATTGAATAATTATCGTGATGAAATAGGTTATATTGATAGTTCTCTATCAGAAGCAGAGAAACGTCTAAAAGCCGAGGAAGAAAGAAAAAAAGCTGAAGAGGAAGCAAAAAAAGAAGAAAACAACAAACCATCAAATAATAAGCCTTCAAAGCCAAATCAACCTGAACAACCAAGTGAACCTTCTAATCCGGATAATTCGAGTATAGGTAGTGCGATTGTCAGCACAGCTTTATCAAAGAACGGTTCTCCTTATGTTTACGGTGGTACTGGTCCGGACGTATTTGATTGCTCTGGTTTTGTACAATGGGTGTATAAACAAAATGGTATTTATATCCCTCGAACAGTTTCGCCTCAGTATTACGGAAGTGATCGAATTTCAAGCCCGGAACCAGGTGACTTGGTATTCTTTAATACATACGAATTTTTAGGACATGTCGGGATTTATATTGGCAATGGACAATTTATCCATGCTGGTACTTCATCAACAGGTGTATATATTGCCGATTTCTATAGCAGTTATTGGCAAGGTTGTTATCAAGGAGCAGGACGATTCAGATAATCGTCCTTTTTAATTTTATAATTACAAGATAGTTGTTTTAGGCAATCATCTAGGCATAACATCAAATAGGACATATGTTAGGGTGAAGGAGGAGTTAAAATGAATATGTACGACAATATGTACGAAAGACAAATTTTACCTAAAGTGGGTGAAATTTATCTATATACAGTTAAGCAAGGGGATTATCCTTATGAATTAGCTAAAAGATATAATTCGAGTGTTGAAATGATTTTGGGTTTGAATGGCTTATCCGAGCAAACGGTATTACAAATAGGTCAACAGCTTTTAATTCCGGTTGTACAAAATTATCATCAGGCAGTTCGTTCGTATACCGAGCCTTACCCAGCTATGTATTACTAAGCCCATTAGGGCTTTTTTTGTGCAAAAACATGGGTTGAAGTCAAAAAAGAATAGCTTTTTTTATTTAAAAGGTTTAGAATTAAAATTATGAATAAGTCAATAAAGGAGGATGACGATGGCACGCATAGAACAAATGTTTATAGATAGATATCGAATAATGAACAAAGGCTTATTAGATAAGGGTAAAACACTGGTGATTGTTGTGGATATGGTAAAAGGTTTTTGTGAGGTCGGGGCAATGGCAGATCGCGAGATTTTAAAAATCGTTCCTGAAATTGCAAAACTCCTGAAATACTATCCTCACCATTTATATTTTCAGGATTATCATGAGCAAGGTAGTACTGAACTAACAGTGTTTCCACCTCATTGTCTAAGAGATACACAAGAAGCAGAGCTGTTAGATATATTTAAAGAAGATGCCAGCGCCAGTACAATTATTCAAAAAAACAGTACAAACGGTTTTTTAGCACCTAACTTTATGACACATGCTCAAGATACAGCTAATCGTTTTGATAATTTTATTATTACCGGGTGTTGTACAGATATATGTGTGATGCAATTTGCTTTAACATGGATGACTTATCTTCAACAAAACAATTATTTGGATAAGAAAGTCATCGTTCCTTTAAATGCCGTGGATACTTATCAGATTCAAGGACAGCATAATGCGGCGACTTTTAATCGCATGGCTGTTCATTTAATGGAGAACGCCGGCATACAAATTTTAAGAAAAATCAGTTAGGAGGTTCAAAGATATGAGTGTATACGAATCAAGAAATATAACAATGTTGATGGATTATTACGAGATGACAATGTCATATAACTATTTTAAGCTAGGTTTAAAAGATCAAGAGGTTTATTTTGATATGTTTTATCGTAAAAATCCAAATGATGGCGGCTATGTCATTTTTGCAGGTTTAGAACAACTGGTTGAAGCCATTGAAGGCTTACATTTTACAGAAGAGGATTTAACGTATTTGCTTGCGACAGGCAAATTTGATGAAGCATTTATTGATTACCTACGTCATTTTAAATTCACCGGTTCGATTTGGTCTGTCAAAGAAGGAACGCCGGTTTTCCCAAATGAACCTTTAATTACAGTTAAAGCTCCGATTATCGAAGCTCAGATTTTAGAAACGTTTTTATTAGTAACGGTTAATCATCAGTCACTGATTGCGACAAAGGCTAATCGTATTGTCAGACAAGCCAAAGGGCGTCCGGTTTTTGAATTTGGAGCTAGACGTGCACAAGGGTATGATGGGGCCAATTATGGTGCGAGAGCAGCTTATATCGGTGGGGTTGTCGGAACAGCAACTGTTAGTGCCGGTGAAATGTTTAACATCCCGGTTGTAGGGACAATGGCACATTCCTTTGTTCAGCTTTTTAACAGTGAGTATGAAGCCTTTAGTGCGTATGCCAATACGTATCCGGATAGTTGTGTTTTATTAGTAGACACATACGATACACTGAAAAGCGGTATTCCAAATGCGATCCGAGTTGCCAAAGAGGTACTTGAGCCTATGGGGAAGCGCTTGTCCGGTATTCGTTTAGATAGTGGAGATATTGCCTATTTAACTAAAAAGGCTCGTGAAATGTTAGATGAGGCGGGTTTAGAAGACTGCAAGATTACCGCAAGTAATTCTCTAGATGAATATTTAGTGCGTTCTTTATTAGATCAAGGGGCTCAAATCGACTCTTTTGGTATTGGTGAGAATATGATTGTTTCAAAAAGTGCGCCCGTTTTCGGTGGGGTCTATAAGCTGGTAGCCGTTGAAAATGAGCAAGGAATTGAGGCTAAAATTAAGATTTCCGAAAATACCGAAAAGATTACTAATCCGGGATACAAACGTCTTTATCGCTTATATGATCGTTCAAGCGGACAAGCCCTTGCGGATTTAATCGCTTTGCATGATGAAGTGATTGACGGACAAGATGATGTTACGATTTATCATCAGTCAAATCTTTGGAAGTTTAAAAAGATAGAAAAGGAAACATATGATGTTGAGGAGCTTCAAGTGCCTATTTATAGCAATGGTAAGTTAGTTTATGATTTACCTGATATTGAAACGATTCGAGTACATAGTATTGAAGCACAGGCAAAAATGTGGGTGGAAATTTATCGTTTAGAATATCCGCATTTATACTACGTAGATTTAACAGAAAAATTATTAAATACAAAAATGACGCTTTTAAAGAAAAATCGTCAATAAATAAGTGATAAGTATTAGGGAGGTGAATAGATGTTTTCTATTTATAAAAAATTGGGATGGTATTTTCGTCAGGAAAAGAAAAGATATATTGCATTCTTTTTATTGGCAGTCACTTTATCCTTTCTGGAAACATTGCCACCAAAACTTTTGGGGGAAGCTTTAGATGCGATTGCCCAAGGGTTAATGAGTGAAGCAAAATTATTTGGTATGGTCGCTTTTATGTCAGGGTTGGCGCTTACTTTATATATTGGTTTTAATATTCGAGGGCGTTTAATGTTTTATGGTAGCTTTAAGCTTCAATACCTATTAAGAAAACAGTTGATGGGATATCTAGCCAAAATGGATGCCCATTATTATGCAGATCATGAAACAGGTGATCTGATGGCTGTTGCGACAGCTGATATCAATGCGATTTGCATGGCAGCTTCACGTATTTTGCATCAGCTAATCGCTTCTGTTTTTATGATGGGATTTGTCTTAATTCAAATGATTATGACAGTCGATTTGAAATTGACATTGGTTACTGTTTTGCCTTTGCCAATTGCGATTGTGATTGTCTTCTTCATGTCCAAAAATGTTCGTAAACTTTTCGTTGAGGCACGTAATGCTTTTGGTGATTTCAATAACACTACTTTGGAATCGGTGGCAGGCGTTCAAGTTGTCAGAGCTTTTGTTCAAGAGGAAAATGATATTGCGAAATTGAAAAATTCGGCTAATATTTCCAAGGCAAAAGAATTGAAGGCTGTTAAACTCGATGCTGCTTTTGGTCCGTTGTTTCGTTCGGTATTTTCTATTTCGATGATTTTAGCTATATCAGTTGGTGTTTATATGGTTTATAATCACATGATTAGTGCCGGTGAATTAGTTACTTTTAATATTTACTTAGGTATGTTGCGTATGCCTTTGTGGTCAGCGGGAACAGTCTTAAATGCTTTACAGCGTTCTCAGGCGGCCTATGATCGTTTTGAAGAAACAACTTGTGTACAATTAAAGTTGGAACATGGTAATCATTTACAAAATGTAGAGGATATTCAAAGTATCGAATTTAAAGATTATTCATTTACATATCCTTATTCAGAATTTGCGAGTTTACAAAAGATTGATTTAGAAATAAAAAAAGGTCAAGTTATCGGAATTGTAGGTAAGACAGGTAGCGGTAAGTCTACTTTGTTGACACAGCTGCTAAGATATTATGCTAAAGGTCAAGGGACATTTAAAGTTAATGGCATTTCGGTTGATTGTTTGGATTACATTTCTTTAAGAAGACATTTCGGCTATGTGCCACAGGAACACGTGCTTTTTTCGAAGACGGTTTCGCAAAATATAAAATTAGGTCATATTGGTAAGGTAAGTGAAGAAGAGTTAAACGAAGCGATTCGTTTGGCAGATTTTGAAAAAGATTTAAAATTCCTTAAAGATGGTTTGGATACATTATGTGGTGAAGATGGTACGATGCTTTCAGGTGGGCAAAAACAAAGATTGTCTATTGCGCGCGCATTCTTGGCAAATCCTGAGGTATTGATTTTAGATGATTCTTTATCGGCAGTTGACGGTAAAACGGAATCCACTATTATTGAAAATCTTAAAAAGACACGCCAAGGAAAAACAACATTGATTGTTGCCCATCGTTTATCAGCTGTTAGACATGCCGACATGATTGTGGTTATGGATGGCGGTAGAATTGTAGATAGAGGCACACATGATGAATTATTAAGCCGTCAAGGTTGGTACTACGAACAGTACCAAAACCAAATCTTAACAAAAGAGGAGGTTAATCATGAAGTACATTAAAAGAATATTTAGTTATGCCAATCATTTTAAATTTATGCTAGGACTTGCTTGCGTGTTAATGATGGCATCGATTGTGATTGATTTAATACCTACTAAAATTACTCAGATTATTTTAGATGATTATATCTCAGGGGTTAAATATCCTTGGGTAGAAGTTGCGAAATCTCAAGAGGGAAGTGTCGAAATTGACGGACGTTATTTCGTTCAGCCTAAATATCATGAGATTGAGGAAGGAAACAAGCTTCAAGAAGCTTCGCTTGTTGAAATTGATATGAACTTCTATTTACTGGAAGGTATAAGCAAAGTGCAAGAAGGAACTCGCTACTATGATGCTGCAAGTGGTCTTTTAACGGTGTCATTCGATAATGAAAAGGTTGTTTATGACGAGGTTTATGCTTTAAATCAAGCGGAAATGAAGGCTATTTATAAGCCGTATATCGAACCGGTTGTCTATCTGTTAATTATTTTGGCCATTCTTTATTTAACTAGCTGTGCGATTAACTATTTAGATAACTATATGTATTCAAAGGTATCAGTTGAATTAGCGACATTATTACGCTTTGATATGTTTCAAAAGATGCAGAAATTACCATTGAATTATTTCCAAAATGAAGCTGATGGTCGTATTGTATCGAAAATAACCAATGATACAGATGCGGTCAGAAATTTCTTTTCTACCATCATTTCGATCATTATTGAGGGTATTTTCGGTTTTATCATTATTTATTTCTATATGTACCAACTCAATCCCGAGTTTGCAATCTTAGTGCTATTTGTTATGCCACTGATTGTTTTATGGATTTATGTCTATCGTGTTTTTACCAATCGTTATTCTAAAAAAATAAGAACTTTAAACTCTCAAATCAATGCGACGCTTAATGAGAATATTAAGGGTATGAGAATTATTCAAGCTTTTAATCAGGAAGATTTTATTTTACAAGAGTTTGATGAAATCAACAGTGAGTATTTGGAATATCGTGCGAAGCAGATGCGTTTAGACAGGAGTGTCGGCGGACCGGTTTTCGGTTTATTCAGACGTGCAAGTCAAATTGCGGTTATTATGTTCTTTGGTTACCAATGTATTTATAATGGACAAATTGCAAGCTATGGCATGATGTATGCTTTTGTTACTTATTTGGGTAAATTGTTAGATCCGATAGATGTTATTTTAGGCAGTGTTGAGATGTTAGAGGAAGCTTTGGTATCAAGTGAACGTGTGTTTGGTTTCTTAGATTTAGATGAAGAGGTTGTTGATTATAAGGAACGTGTTGATGACTTTATAGGTGAAGTGGCATTTGAACATATTTCATTCAAATACACGCCAACAGGACCTTATGTGTTAAAGGATATTAGTTTTGAAGCAAAACCTAAGCAAACAGTTGCTTTTGTCGGACATACAGGTAGTGGTAAGAGCACAACGATGTCATTGCTTATGCGTTTTTTTGATTATGAGGAAGGCTCTATTAAGATAGACGGTAGGGAACTTAATACGATGTCTAAACAGGCTTTCAGAAGGCATGTCGGTATGGTATTACAAGATCCTATCTTATTTAAAGGAACGATTGCTTCCAATATTTCATTAAATGACCCGGAAGTTACAGATGAGATGATTTTAGAAGCTTTAAAATCCATTGGGGCAGAAGGATTATTGGAAAAATATGAAAAAGGTATCTATGCGGAAGTATCTAATTTAGGAGATAACTTGTCAACCGGGGAAAGACAATTGCTGTCATTTGCCCGAGCGATGCTATATGACCCATCTATCTTGATTTTAGATGAGGCAACAGCTAATATTGATACGGAAACAGAGCAGATGATCTCTCATGCTTTAAAGGTGGCAAGTCGTGATAGAACAACCTTTATCGTTGCTCATCGCTTAAGTACTATTAAAGACGCTGACATGATTATTGTATTAGACGGTGGGGTTATTTTAGAAAAAGGAACTCACGAAGAACTGATTTCTCATCAAGGTAAATATTACGAAATGTATTTATCACAGTCTAAACTTTAAAGAACGCTTTTAACGGCGTTCTTCTTTTTTTGGAAAAAATGGAAAAAAGACTTGCAATACGAAATTGAATGTACTATAATGGCAAGGCAGTCAAAAAAAGGCTGAAGAAAAAGTAGTCAACAAGATAGTCGATAAAAAAGATTAAAAAGTGGTTGACGAAATGTGTGATGTATGCTAATATATACAAGCAACAGAAATTCGGTTCCATAGCCAAGTTGGTAAGGCAACAGACTGCAACTCTGTCATCATCGGTTCAAGTCCGGTTGGAACCTCCAACTAAATGCCCAGGTGGCGAAACTGGTAGACGCACAGGACTTAAAATCCTGCGGACCTCAAAATCCGTGCCGGTTCGATTCCGGCCCTGGGCACCATTCTTCAAAAAAAATTGAAAAAGTTCTTGCAAAAGATAAACCGTTATGGTAATATAAACGAGCGGTGAAAAGTGCGAGATAAATTGCGCCAGTAGCTCAATTGGATAGAGCGTTTGACTACGGATCAAGAGGTTGTGGGTTCGATTCCTGTCTGGCGCGCCAATTCATTCGGGAAGTAGCACAGCTTGGTAGTGCATCTGGTTTGGGACCAGAGGGTCGCAGGTTCGAATCCTGTCTTCCCGACCATTAAAATGGGGCCATAGCTCAGCTGGGAGAGCACCTGCTTTGCACGCAGGGGGTCAGGAGTTCGATCCTCCTTGGCTCCACCATTTATTGAATTTGGCGGTGTAGCTCAGTTGGCTAGAGCAATCGGTTCATACCCGGCAGGTCGGGGGTTCAAATCCCTCCGCCGCTACCAATTTATTCAATTGATTATTTGTGGCTCTGAAAGACGGACCCTTAGCTCAGTTGGTTAGAGCTACCGGCTCATAACCGGTTGGTCGTAGGTTCGAGTCCTACAGGGTCCACCAAAAAAAATGATGGAGGTTTACCCAAGCCTGGCTGAAGGGATCGGTCTTGAAAACCGACAGGGGATGAAAGTCCCGCGGGGGTTCGAATCCCTCAACCTCCGCCATCTTAAAAATTAATATCGCGGGATGGAGCAGTCTGGTAGCTCGTCGGGCTCATAACCCGAAGGTCGTTGGTTCGAATCCTTCTCCCGCAACCATTTGGTCTGGTAGTTCAGCCGGTTAGAATGCCGCACTGTCACTGCGGAGGTCGCGGGTTCGAGTCCCGTCCAGACCGCCAATGGTTCCGTAGCTCAGTAGGTAGAGCAGGGGACTGAAAATCCCCGTGTCGGTGGTTCAATTCCGCCCGGAACCACCATTGGTCAAATACCTGTCAAAGACAGGTTTTTTTGTGCTTAAATTTAATTAAGAAATTCAATGAATAAATGCTACTGCTTCATTTTTAGAATAGGTTATGATATACTAAAAAAGGTAAGAGGTGGTAAAATATATGCATAAAGTCCAAGCTAAAGGAATTTTATCTCAACATGGTAATATGAATATTTACAGAGGTTGTCTACATGGCTGTATTTATTGTGACTCAAGAAGTAAATGTTATCAGATTATACATGATTTCGAAGATGTGGAAGTTAAAATCAATGCACCGCTTCTTTTAGAAACAGCCTTAAAAAAGAAAAGAAAGAAAATAAGGATAGGAACCGGTGGTATGAGCGATCCTTATGTACCTCTTGAAAAAGAATTGGAATTGACAAGAAAGTGCTTGGAAATTATTGAAAAATATGGTTTTGGGCTTTCAATTTTAACGAAATCTGATTTGATATTACGAGATTTGGATATCCTATTAAAGATACATCAAAACGCTCATTGTTATGTGATGATGACATTGACAACAGCTGATGACAGTCTTTGTCGCATCGTAGAGCCTAATGTAGTCCCCACTTCTAAGCGAGTTGAAGTTTTAAAGAAGTGCCATGAATTAGGTATTCCCACGATTGTTTGGTTCTGTCCTATTCTTCCCATGATCAATGATACCGAAGAAAACGTTCTACGAATTGTTAAGATGTGCCAAGAAGCAGGCGTTGAGGGCATTTTAACCTTTGGCATGGGCATGACTTTACGTGAGGGCGATAGAGAGTATTACTATGCTAAGCTAGATCAATATTTTCCGGGGTTAAGGGAAAAGTATGAGGCTTTTTATGGTAATGCCTACGAAATACCGTCACCTCATGCTAAAGAGCTGATGCGTGTATTTAAAATGGCTTGTAGTGAAGCTAAAATTGAATGTCGCCCAGATGTTTTATTTAAGAGAATGTATCAATTACCACCTAAATATCGGCAATTATCATTATTTGAAGAAATGGAGGAGAGTGTAAAATGAGTAAGACTTGGAATTTGGATAGATTATATCCGGCTATCGAAAGTGAAGCTTATCAACAAGATATGAAAAAATTAAAGGAGATGGTTCAATCCTTTGATAGCTTTGTTGATGAAGTGCTAAAAGATGAGAACCATGTAGTTGCAAATTTAGAAGAGTATGTGACTAGAATGCAAGAATATAGTGCGTTAGCTAGGAAGTTAGGCGGTTATGTATCACTTTTAACCAGTGCTAATACAAATGATGAGTTAGCGACTAAACAAATGGACGTAATAGACAATATTTTAAATCAAAGTGTAAAAGCAATGACAAAAATCAATGCTTGGATTGGACGTTTAGATTTAGATGTTTTATGCAATCAATCAGACTTATTAAAAGAGCACGCTTTTGTTTTAAAAGAAATCAAAGAACAAGCTAAACATCAGTTAAGTGAAAATGAAGAAATGATTATCGCCAGTATGAAACAAACCGGCTCTAATGCCTTTGCCCGTTTAAAAGATCAGTTAATCGGGGGACATACAGTTGAAATCGAAACTGAAAACGGTGTTGAGAAGATGCCTTTGACCATGGTTTTAAACATGGCTTATGCCACATCTACGCAAACACGTAAAAAGGCATACGAAGCCGAGATTGCTTCATATGCAAAGATTGAAAATAGCTTAGCAGCTTGTTTAAATGGTATTAAAGGTGAGGTTCTCACAACTAGCAAAATGCATGGTTTTGATTCTCCTTTGGCTATGACTTTGTTTGATTCACGTATGGATAAAGAAACGTTAGATGTGATGTTAGAGGCGATTAAAGAAGCTTTACCTAAATTCAGAGAATATATGAAAGCCAAGGCTAAATATTTAGGCTATGAACATGGGTTACCTTTTTATGAAATGTACGCTCCTGTAACAGAGAATGAAAAAGCCTACACTTATCAAGAAGGCTGTGAATTTATTTTAAAACATTTTAAAAGCTTTGATGAAACACTTTACCAAATGGCTAAAACAGCTATTGAAAATGACTGGATTGATGTTGACAGTCGTCCGGGTAAAGTCGGTGGAGCTTTTTGTGCAGGGGTGCCTAGTTTAAAGGAAAGCCGTATCTTATTAAACTTCAGTCATTCTTTTGATAGCGTCGTAACTTTAGCGCATGAGCTTGGCCATGCCTTCCATAATGAATGTGCTAAAAATGAATCTATTTTGAACACAGATTCACCTATGCCTTTGGCAGAAACGGCTTCTACTTTTAATGAAACAATTGTTAAAAAGGCAGCATTAAAGGAATTGTCCGACAAAGAAGCTTTAAGTGTTTTAGAAGCAGAAATTTCAGGTAACAATCAGGTTATTGTTGATATTTATTCCCGTTTCTTATTTGAATCTAATTTCTTTGAAGCCAGAAAAAACGGACCGTTATCAGCCCGCGAAATTTGCAACTTGATGAGTGAGGCACAAAAAGAAAGCTATGGCGATGGACTAGACGAAACAGCTTTGCACCCATATATGTGGACATGGAAACCGCATTACTATTATGCTGATGCCAATTTTTATAATTTCCCTTATGCTTTCGGACAGTTATTTGCAAAAGGGTTATATGCGATTTATTTGGAAAAAGGGGAATCTTTTATTCCCGAATACAAAAAGCTTTTAGCTTCTACCGGAAAAATGAGCATCTATGAGGCAGCTCAATCTGTCGGCATAGATATTCATGATACTGCATTCTGGAATAATTCTTTTAAAATGATGTTTGAAGATATTGATACATTTATACAATTATTGGCTAAATAAAAAAAAGGTCATTACTTACACTAAGTAGTGACCTGTTTGCGATTTAATCTTTAATCTTGATACCAAGTAAGCTCGATAAAGCTACGGCTTGTTGAGTTGAAACAATCGCCCCTTTTAAATCATCGAAGCTTAGCATTATGCCTTCGATGTTGCAATTGGATATATCTTTTTGATAGAGTGAGCTATGTAGAAATTCTGATTTAGTCAAATTACAGTTATTGAAATCGGCTTTTTTTAAGTTGCATTCCATCATGCTGGCATAAGTTAAATCACAATTTTCAAATTGTAATCCTTTGATTTTAGCAGAAGAAAAATTAGCATAGGTCATGATGCAGTCTTCAAATAAAACTTGATCTAACATAACTTCGGAGAAATCAGCTCCGCTTAGTTTACAGTCTTTAAAGACAACTCGTCTAAATAAAGTATGATCGAATTTAGCGTTTGATAAATCGCATCCTTCGAATTGAACATCTAATAAATAACCATGAGGCAAATGTAGATGATCGAAATAAGTATGCTTAAATTCACAATCACGGATTTCTAAATGATGGTAATCGCCGTACTCTAATAAATCTTTTTCAAATAACGCACTCATCAAAGTGGTTTCTTCATGATGGGCTTCTTGAAAAGCAAGATTGATTTTATCGTTAACGTTTATTTTTTTGGATAATTTTGGTAATTGTATTTTCATATTATTTTCACTCCTAAATGTATTATAGGGAAATTAAGTGTTATTGGCAAGTTTTGAATAACATAAAAATAGCATTTCAAACAATACTAAGCATATGAAAAGCTTTTAAAATTAAATGGTTATGTTATAATGGTAGTGATTTAAAAGTAAAGGAGGAAATGGTATGTGCGGACATATTTCCGTTTTTTATAAACATAAAACAAATAGATTAGCGACTAAAGAAATTCAAGCTTGCTTGAAGACCTTACATCATCGTGGACCCGATGATATAGGTATTGAAATATTTGAAATGGCAACACTAGGCTTTAGTCGTTTAAGTATTATAGATTTAGCCAATGGGCATCAGCCCTATCAAAAAAATCAGCATACGATGATTTTTAATGGTGAAATCTATAACTATCAAGATATTCGTACCACTTTACAACAACAAGGCTACACTTTTGATACAAATTCAGATACAGAGGTCTTATTGACGAGTTATTTAGCTTATCAAAAGGATTGTGTTAAGCATTTAAGAGGAATGTATACCTTTTTGATTTGGAATGAAAAGGAAGAAAAAATGTTTGGGGCAACCGATCATTTCGGTATTAAACCTTTATATTATACCGAAACCGACGATTTTGTGGCATTTGCCTCGGAGTATAAGGCTTTACTACCTTTAATAAAGACAAAAACAGTAGATTTAGAAGCGTTGCAAAGTTACTTATCCTTTCAATTTGTACCTTTAAATAAAACCATGTTAAAGGAGATTAAAAAAGTTCCGGTTGGACATTACTTCACATTTGAAAATCAGACACTGACTTTTAAGCCATATTATGAATTAGTTTATCAAGAAGCACCGGTGAGTCAAGAAGATATATACCAAGTCCTTTATAATTCAGTAAAGGCTCACATGAATGCTGATGTTGAAGTTGGAACATTTTTATCCGGAGGTATTGATTCCAGTATTATTGCAGCTATCGGTAGCCAAATCAATCCTAAAATCAAATCTTTTACTGTGGGATTTGATGTTGCGGGCTATAATGAAATGCCGACTGCCAAAAAGACTGCCGAAGCTTTAGGAATTGAAAATATCACACATATTATTACCCAAAAAGAATACATTGAACACCTACCGGATTTTGTAGCTAAATTAGATGACCCTTTAGCTGATCCGTCAGCACCGGGAATTTATTTTTTAAGTCGTGAAGCAAGGAAGTATGTCAAGGTTGTATTGAGTGGCGAAGGGTCAGATGAGTTTTTCGGTGGGTATAATATTTATAAGGAATATTATAGTGTTAAACCATTGATGAGATTACCGCATCTACTTCAAAAGCTAATCCATCAATTAGCTAAATGCTTGCCTGAGATTAAAGGTAAAAACTACTTGTTAAGAGCAACAAGCCCATTACAAGAGCGTTACATCGGCAATGCGAAGATATTTGATAATGAACAAGTGAAAAAAATCTTCAAGCATTATAGTGAGGATAGAACTTATCAAAATGTTTTAGCGCCATTATACAAGCATTGTCAAACACAAAACTATGATTATGTAACAACGATGCAGTATATTGATATGCAGACATGGTTGCAAGGGGATATTCTGATTAAAGGGGATAAGATGAGTATGGCTCATTCGATTGAGTTACGTGTGCCTTTTATGGATAAAGAGGTTTTAGAAGTTGCCAGACACTTATCATTAAACCAAAAAATCAGCAAAGAGAATACAAAAGTTTTATTGAGAAAAGCTTTTGCAGGTAAAATTCCGGAGCACGTTGTGGAAAAGAAAAAGCTTGGTTTTCCAACTCCGATTCGTGTTTGGTTGAAAGAAGATTTAGGGGAAGTTGTTCGCAAAACGATTACAGAAGCGAAAGTAGAACAGTATATTTATAAAGACTATGCTTTGCAATTATTAGATGAACATCAAAAAGATATTAAAGATAACTCACGTAAAGTTTGGACTATCTTTATTTTCTGCTTATGGCATCAATTGATGATAGAAGAAAAAGTGGTTGAATTTCATATAGAAGATGAGAGATGACAAGTTTAAATACTGTCATCTTTTTACTTTCTGAAAATAGACAGCCGTTTATGTATTCTCATTTATAATCTAATTCTATAAGCTATCTGACAGAAATCGCTGTCACTTAATAAAAAATGTGGGAATACGGTGGAAAAAAATATGTAAAATCTTATGTGAATATCTTGACAAACACAAGGGGGGGGGGGTAATATTATAATGTATAAACAAACTTGTAAACGGTTGTAACATATAAGTGTGTTTATACTTAGAAACGACTATGAATGGGGATTTGAACAATAAACATTATATGCTTTTTATACTTGATTAAAGCCCTAATCTTAATCAGGTATTTTTCAAATACTTCATTTATAGAGGATTATGCTATAGAAGGGAGAAGAAAAAGTAGAAAATGGAAACTAGCAGTATTAAGTCACCTAGAAAAATGCCCAAAGCTAGAATTAAGTTTGCTAAAAAATTTCTGAGCATTTTCTTGTGTTTTTCTATGGTGGTAGCGGTGTTTGGAAATATGACTACAGCCCGCGCAATTAACGTTGGTACAAACCCAACCCCAAAAATTGATATTGCGGTCAATGTGCCTGCGGATTATCCTGGAACTTTCCTTGATTTCAAACAAGAATTGACACAAAAATTGATTGATCAAGGTTTAGATCCATCTGATTTCCGTATCACAAACACAGCCGTATCAATCGATACATCAAGTATGGATGGTTGGATTGTATATGACCATTATTATAATAATGCCTCTTATAATAGTCTTGTACCAGAAGATCAGCGAGCTTTACAGCCATATCGTGCGGCAGATAATAGCCATGCCTCTAACGGAGGGGCAAATATTTTGAGTTATATCAATAAAACGACAAATAAATTTACGAATACAGCTTGTGTTGCATTTAATCGTCATATTGGTATATATCAAAGTGAAAGTGGAGCTTCAAACATGGCGTTTGCCGGATATGGTACACAAGCTTTATCAGATTATATGATTTATCCGGCACCAAACTCAACAACACGTACATTTAGTTTTAATATTGATGCCTCTGTTATCGATACCCATACATTATCTGCCTTTGGATTTTGGATGAATGCGGCAGTTGAAAATGGAAAGACAAGCGGATACTTGTTGTATTTTGATGCAGGTTCTGCAGCGGGTGGAACAGCCAGTATTTTAATTAGAAAAGTTAATGATGTGGACGCTAATTCACAAACTCCTGGATTTGCGGGAACTACAGTTGCCGGTAGTGCAAAGTCGTTTTCGCTTGGGCCTCAAAAGAAAATTCGTTTGACAGTAGAATTAAAGAAGGATAGTGTAACTATTCAGCAACAAGCGTATGATGCTTCAGGCAATTTATCTGATGTCCAGACTGTGCTTCGTGATTTCCCAATCGAACAGTTCAAAGATCATAACTTAAATGGTTTAGGACCATGGGTTGGTTATTCAAGTCATGGATGTAGTGGATTCTCTGCAATCGTGTACACAGATCTTGAAATGTCATACGAAGCAAGTGCATTTGATGCCTTGAAATACGTTCAGTACTATGAAGGTGCTGAGTATAAATATTTTATTAATCTTGCCGGAGATAGTGGAAATCCGGGTATCCCAAAAGAACATACGGAAGATGGAAATAACAAAGACTATTCCGATGGTATCAACCGTATGAATGAAAATGAGATTTTCTATGTTTCAAATGTTCAAGACGGATTAGTCGTTACTGATTCTGAATATGAAAAGAATGAAGACGGCAGCTTGAAATTAGATGAATTAGGGAATCCGATTTTAGCTAAAGATGAAGATGGAAATGTTATCCACCAAGGATTAGGGTCTTCAAATGGATGTATTGCAAGTTCAGATGACTATGCAAGCCAAATGGCAGAATTCATCGGAAAAAATTTCTTAGAACAAAACCACTTCCAAAAAGCTCCGGTATCAAGTGATTTGCCATTGGCGAATTTCTATGTCAAGAATGCAACCGACGCTTCACAGGTGATGACTATCCATTTACAACATTTAGTTTTAAATAATGAAACAATTGATGTAAATATCAAAGACAAATCAAAAATCGGATTGGTTTCCGGAAAAGATGGTTATATTAAAGATTATCGTTATTCTGTTTATGATCCGAATGGAAAAACAGTTGTCAATACCGGTTGGGTAGAAGGATTGGATAAGATTCCGAATTATCAGTTTACCGGATCTAGTGTATCAGGGACTTATGTCTTTGAATTAACTGTCCGTGACCAATTAGGAAATGAATCTAAAACTTTCCAAACTTATTTGACAGCATATTTAGATGATGAAGAACCATTTATCGAAGGAAAAAATACAGCTCGTAATAAAGCAACAATTACGTTGACAGATACGGGTGAAGGTATTGATGAAGATGGTATTACATTTATTAAAGACGGTCGTGGGTCAGGTGTTGCTGCTTATTGGGTAACCAATGATGTAGATGCTCAACCAGGCGAATACGATTGGGAAGAATTAGATACAAGTATCCATCAACATTCGTTTGATATAGATATTAACTCTACAGATCCGATTGTTGTTTGGGTAAGAGATGAATGTGGAAATATCGGAAACAAGGCTGTCTTCCAACCGATTCACGTTAAAGTAGAAGATGTTGATGGTAATCCGATCGATGATTATTTCGTCTTCGGTGATAAGCCGATTATCGTTTTACCAGATGATGAAGATGTTCCGCCTAGTGAAGATGATGATGAATATTGGAGTGGTTGGGAAACACCTGAAAAGGATCCTGTAACACCGGGAACTACACCACCAACCAATGATGATAATGAAATTGTCATTCGTCCATCTTACTCAAAAGATCAGGCTGCTTTGGTTTATTTACCAAACAGTGGTTTGATTGATGGTAAAGATGCAAGTAAAACAATTTATGTAACAAGTAATGCATCAATTTTGCAAAAGATTGGTGATCAGAACGTTATTCCGACACGTAAAGGTTATACATTTACCGGTTGGAAGCTTCTAAAATCTCATAGAGCAGAAGATGCTAATAACCTAGCATTTATTAGCAATGCAAGTAATGTTGAAGTCATCAAAGAACAAACGGCTAAATCATCTGAAAATGCCGGTAAAGTTGAGGCCTTTGTAGAGGGGGATTACTACTATTTAGTAGCTCAATGGGAAATTTCAACTTATACATTGAAATTAGATGCCAATGGCGGATCATTAGGTAATGTTCGTTCAATTGAGCATGTTCCTTATGATAAATTGTTGACAACTGCAGGTGCTGACATCAGTAATGATGATGGATTACAAGCTATTCCAACAACTGGACGTGCTAATCCAACGAAACCTGGTTATATTTTCCAAGGTTGGTCAACATCAAAAAATGCAATGGATAATGTTGATAACACCTTTATGTTGGCAAATGGTATTTCAGGTATTACATTAACACCTGATGTTAAAATGCCGGCATCAGATATGACAATTTATGCAGTATGGAAAACAGATACTAATAAATTCGTTGTTCATTTCAATAGTAACGGCGGTAATACAATTAAAGATCAGGCTTATGTGATTTCCGCAGCAACTGTTTATGATCAATTCTCTGAACCACAACGTGCCGGTTATACATTTGACGGTTGGTATAGAGAAGAAGATTTAGCAGATATAACAACGGAAGTTAATGGTGTGTTGATTTTTAAAGACGGTGTTACTAAACCTACTGTTTATAGTGGTGGAGAAACTATTGCACCTAAGTCAGAACATACTTTTGTAGCAATGTGGACACCAAATTCTAAAACAAAATATACAGTAAATTACTATGTTAATTCCGGTAATAAAGATGCTAACGGTAATTTCATTTATACAAAAGTCAGCAGTGCAACAAAGAGTTATATGGGACCAACAGAATCTCACGTAGCTGTTAAAGATGCTGATAAAACATCAACAATTACTTCTAATGGTGTGAAATACTGGTACAATGACAAGAATGCAAATAATGTTCAAAACGGTGTTGTAACAGGAAATCCGCAATTAGAATTAAAATTATACTATGATCGCTATTTTGATATTTCAATTACGGCAAACGGCAACGGTACAGTTGGCGGTTCAGCTAAAGGTTTATTAGAATGGAGCGATAGTACAGTAACATGGGCAGCAAAAGAAGGCTCTTATGTTTCTCGTATTATTATGGATGGTGTCATCCGTGATGATTTATTAGGTTTAAATAGCTTTACATTCAAAGAACTTCATAAAAATCATGAAGTAGTTGTTGAATTTAAAGATAAACCTTCAAAACCAACAACACCTCCAATTCCTGATGATGTAACAAAATATTATCAAATCCAGACTAGCATTGAAGGAAGTCCGGATGGTAAATGCACAATTACACCAACAAAACGAATTGAAAAAGGACAAGACGCAAAAGTTGAATGGACATTGGCTAGTGGCTATGAACTTGTAGAAGTCATTGTTGACGGTAAAGCTCATACACCTAGCGGAAACACTGTTACATTCAATGGTGTGGGTGCTGATCATAACGTTGTTGTGAAAGTAAAGAAACTGCCTACAAACGGTGGTGGCTATACAGAAGGTCAATATACAGTAACTGTTAACCGTTATGGCGGAGATGATAGCTGTACTGTAAGTAAATCTGCGATTGTAAATCTTGGTGACAGTGTTGAAACAACATGGTCAGCAGGTGGCGATTATAAAGTTTACAAAGTTGTTGTCAATGGCAAAGAAGTCAAAGCCAACGGTAAATACAACTTTAATAACATTAAAAAGAATAACGTTATTGATATCTATTTCGCCAAAGATGACAGTGAAGAGATGCCTGAATATGATGAAAAAGATTACAACAAAATCTTAACACAAATTATCGGTGGACCTGGTGAAATTACGTCCGGTGCTGTTATAGAAAGCGGAAGCAACTACGAAGTCAATTGGGAAATTGCACCAAATGCACCAACTGACCCAGATGATCCGAATTATGTAGCATATAAGGTTGATAAGGTAGAAGTCAATGGTGAAGTAGTTGATTTAGAAGACAATAAATTAAATTTTGATGATATCACAGAAGATACAGATGTCAAAGTTTACGTAAGTCCTGATTTATACGATGTTACTATCTTGACTTACGGAGACGGAACTGCAAGTAGTTCTAAGACAATGTATAAGAACCAAAACTATGTTGATATTGCGGCAAATCCAAATACCGGAAATGCAATCGTTAAGATTGTTGTTGATGGTGAAGAAGTAGAAGTAGAAGCAGATCAACAAACTGCAATGTTTGCTGCATTTGCCTTATCTGCAGAAACTTCAGAACCAAGTTCAGAAGTTACTTCTGATAATGCGACATCTTCAAATTATTCAGCTCAAATCAACAAAATTAATCAAGATCACATTATTGAAGTTTACTTTGCAAAAGTATTAACAGATGATAGTGGAGATCCAATTATTGATCCGGATACAGGGAAACCGGAAACTGATCCTCTTCCTGAAACTTTATATTCTGTATCAGCTCGAATTGAAGGAGCTAATGGTACAATTGAAGGTGAAGGAATTGTAGAAGCTGATGGTAGCAAAACAGTAACATGGAATATTGGTACCGATTATAAGATTACTAAAGTAACTGTAAATGGCGAAGAAGTTGAAGTTGTTGATAACAAGATTGTGTTAGAAAATATCAATGAAGATAAACAAATCGTTGTTTATGCTGAAAAGAATACACCAAATGATACTGTAGTTGATGAAGGTGACTTTAAAGTCAAAGAATATACAATCACAACTGTATTACGTGGTGGTGCCGGCACAATTACAAATGGTGCGAAAGTCCTTGAAGGTAGGGATTACCAAGTTGATTGGAGCGTCTTAAATGCCGGTGATAAGATTAAGGAAATTTGGGTTGATGGGGACTCAAGACCTGACTTATTCGGTTTAACAAGAAGTGCTAATACAGATACTGGCGGTACGTATTTATTTGAAAATATCCAGGCAGACCATGAGATTGTTGTTGTATTAGGTAAGAAACTTGATACAAATATTGATATTGACGGTGATGGTATCCCTGATCTTAACATTGATACAGATGGTGATGGATTACCGGATGTCAACGTTGATACAGATGGTGATAATCGTCCAGATGTCAATATTGATACAGATCATACAGGTGAATGGAAGCCAAGTAAAGATGGCGGAAATAGCGATGGTATTTGGATGCCTGATACTAACGTCGATCGTGGCGATGGAAAAGGACCTGTTGGTACAAATCCTAAAGAACCGATTGATGAAGACGGTGATGGTGTAGATGACAGATGGAAACCAGATACAAATGTTTATCCTAAGGGCGAAAGCGAACAAGGATATGACACTTATGTAGATCCAAATATTAACATTGATACAGATGGTGATGGGGAACCTGATATTAATATCGACACAGATGGCGATGGTGAACCAGATGTCAACATCGATACAGATGATGATGGCAAACCAGATATCAATATTGATACAGATAAAGATGGAAAACCTGATGTCAATGTTGACGTTAATGGCGATGGCAAACCAGATATCAATATTGATACAGATAAAGATGGCAAACCAGATATCAATATCGATAAAGATGGCGATAAAAAACCTGATGTGAATGTCGATACAGATGGTGATGGTAAACCTGACATCAATATCGACAAAGATGGCGATGGCAAACCAGATATCAATATTGATACAGATGATGATGGTAAACCTGATGTGAATGTCGATACAGATGATGATGGTAAACCTGACATTAATATCGATACAGACAAAGACGGTAAACCTGATGTCAACATTGATGTCGATGAAGATGGTAAACCTGATGTGAATGTCGATACAGACAAAGACGGTAAACCTGACATCAATATCGATAGTGATAAAGATGGTAAACCTGATTTGAACATCGATACAGATGGTGATGGCAAGCCTGATTTGAACATTGACACAAATGGTGATGGTAAAGCTGACTTAAACATCGATACAGATGGTGATGGTAAACCTGATTTGAACATTGATACAAATGGAGATGGTATTCCAGATAAGAACATCGATGCAGATGGAGATGGTAAACCTGATGTGAATGTCGATACATCTGATGATTTCAATATGATGATGTACGTTTGGACAATGTTAGTGGCTGGTGTTCTTTCAATCTTATTGAATAAGAAAAGAAAATTGTTAGCATCAAAATAGGCTTACAAAAAATGATATAGAAAAGCACATAGCGATACTGCTATGTGCTTTTTTAGTGTTGATTGTTATTTCTTCTTAGTCATTAAGACGACACATTCCACATGATAAGTTTGCGGGAAAAGGTCAAAGGGTTGAATTTTTGTAATTTGATAACCACTGTTTTTAAGTAGGGCTAAATCTCTTGCTTGGGTTTCGATATTGCAAGATACATAAATGAATTTGCTAGGGTTTAAAGTGACGACCGCTTGAATCAACTCGGGAGTACAACCACTGCGAGGCGGGTCGACAACAACAACATCGACATGATGTCTGCTTTTAGCTAACTTACGCATATACATAGGTGCATCTCCGACTTGAAATTGAGCGTTATTGATATGATTAAGTTTGGCGTTGCGTTTAGCATCGTCGATAGCAGATACAATCATTTCCACACCATAGACCATTTTAGCTTTTTTTGCCAGGTATAGCCCGATTGTACCAACACCGCAATAAGCATCTATGACAGTTTCTTTGCCTGTTAAATCAGCAAAATCAGCCACACAGTCGTAAAGCTTTTTAACTTGCGGAGGATTGATTTGATAGAAGGATTTGGAAGAGATTAAAAACTTAACATCTCCGATGGCATCTAAAATATAACCTTTACCATACCATATATTTTCTTTTCTATCTAAAACCAAATGATCCTTGCGGTTATTGACATTTTGAACAATTGTTTTAATTTCGGGTATTTTTGATGTAAGCGTTGCAACAAAAGGCTTACGATATTTAAAATTCTCGCCATTGGTTACAAAAACAACCATGAGTTCCTGACTTGTAAAGCCGTAGCGTAATAAAATATATTTAAGTGTGCCTCGTTGTTTTTGCCAATCAAAAGGGGCAACATGAAATTTCGCAATTAACTCACGAATAACAGCCAGCACTTTTTGACCGATAGGAGCTTGGATTAAGCAATCATCTTTCTCGATAATACGAATTGTGCCTTCTTGGTAAAAGCCAATCAATGCTTGTCCATTTTTGTGCAAGGCAACAGGCATTTGGATTTTATTTCGATAATACCATGGATCATTAGCCATGATACAAGTAGGGATATTTGTTTTCATCATATGTTTTAATGGGGCAAATACTTTTTTTACACTTTCGGTTTTAAAATCTTGTTGTGCTTGAAAATCCATGTGAAGTAGCTGACAACCACCACATTGCTGATATTTTTCGCATTTAGGCAAAATGCGGTGTTTAGAAGCTTCAAGTAAATTAACAAGTTTAGGTTGTCTTTGATTTTGAATATCTATTTCGGCTTTTTCAAGGGGTAAAAAGTTAGAGCAGGCATATTCTTTACCTTGGTAGCGAAAGTAACCTTTACCGTCAATTCCTAAGCCCGTACAGGTTGCTGTAATTAAATTTTTTTTCATAGTTCATCTCCTTATCATCATCTTGATAGGCTTTTAAGTCCGTTTTTATTATACTTGAAACAGCTCAAAAAAAAAAGAAGCATAAAAGTAGAAATATGTCTTTTCATTTGATTTATTTGTGATATAATCGAAAGGTAATTTAAATTGGAGGGGGTAAAAAAAATGCAAATCGGATTTGATAATGAAAAATATTTGAGAGAACAATCACAATACATTTTAGAACGTGTCAATAATTTTGATAAGCTGTATTTGGAATTTGGAGGTAAGCTCATGTATGACTTGCACGCTAAACGAGTTTTACCTGGTTATGATGAAAATGTCAAAGTAAAGTTGCTACAAAGGTTAAAAGATCAAGCGGAAATCGTTATTTGTGTCTACGCAGGGGATTTAGAAAGAAATAAAATGCATGGCGATGTCGGACTGCCTTATCATTTAGAGGTTTTGCAGTTAATTGATAATTTCCGTAATTTAGGTTTATTGGTGAACAGTGTTGTAATGACACGTTATGCTAAGCAACCGGCAGCTACTGCTTTTATCAACAAATTAAAACAACGTAATATTACAGTTTATAAACATCAGGCAACAAAGGGTTATCCAACAGATGTGGAAATGATTGTAAGCCCAGAGGGTTATGGTAAAAACCCATATATCGAAACAACACGTCCAATTGTAGTTGTTACCGGACCGGGTCCCGGAAGTGGTAAGCTTGGGACTTGTTTATCACAGTTGTACCATGAGTATCAGCGAGGAAAAGTGGCAGGATATTCTAAATTTGAAACTTTTCCGGTTTGGAATGTCCCATTAAAACATCCTCTAAATGTTGCTTATGAAGCAGCGACAGCGGATTTAAAAGATGTTAATTTAATCGATAACTTCCATTTAGAAGCATATGGTGATGTAACTGTCAATTATAATCGGGATTTAGAAATGTTTCCGGTTATTAAAAGAATTATTGAAAAAATTACAGGCAAGGATTCTATTTATAAGTCACCGACAGATATGGGAGTTAACCGTGTAGGTTTTGGTATTGTAGATGATGAAGTAGTTGCACAAGCAAGCTCTCAAGAAGTTATTCGTCGTTATTTTAAAGCCGCTGTTGGCTATAAAAAAGGTGAATGCGATTTAGAAACTATGGAAAGATGCCGTCTTTTAATGGAGGAATTAAACTTAAAAGAAGAGGATCGTGCTTGTGTTACACCGGCTAGAAACTATGCGATGACAATTAAGAAAAAAGAACATAGTCAAGATAATATGGCTGTTGTCGCAACTGAATTACCAAATGGTACAGTTATTACCGGTAAAGGCAGTGCATTGATGAATTGTACGTCTGCTATGCTTTTAAATGCGGTTAAGCATTTAGCCGGGATTGATGATGATATTTATTTATTGTCACCTTCTGTACTAGAACCTGTCATTGATTTGAAAAAGAATACTCTCCATAATAAGCATGGCGCTTTAAATTGTGAAGATATTTTAATGATGCTTTCTATTTGTGCAGTTACTAATCCGGTAGCCCAAGTAGCTTTATCAAAATTACATCTGTTGACCGGCTTACAGGCTCATTCAACCGTTATTTTAAGCGAAGCGGATTTACAAACTTTACGTAAATTAGGAATAGATGTAACTTGCGATCCGATTTATCCGACATCTGATCTATTTTATCAATAAGAGGTATAGGACGTGGGAGATTTATTAGGTATCGTATTTAATCAAGTTGCATTGATGTGTATATTGATGTTGGCTGGGGGAATTGCTTATTGGCAAAAATGGATTGATGATGTAGGCGTGAAGCAAATCTCTAACTTCCTTTTATATATTGTTAATCCTATGACGATTATCGCAGCTTATCAAACTGAATTTTCAATAGATAAATTGCTTGTTCTAGGCAAAACTTTTGTTGTTGGTATGATTATCTTAGCAGCTACTTTGCTTTTTGTAAGAATCGTTTTAAAAAGGCTGGATTGCATTGAGCAGTACGGCATTGCATTTGCTAACTGTGGCTTTATCGGAATTCCATTAGTCAAAGCGGTTTTATCTGATGGTGCTGTATTTCATTTATCAGCGTTTTTGGTAGCTGTTAATTTAGTTGTTTGGACTTATGGTATTTATATGATTACCAAGGATAAAAAGTATATGACTATCCAAAAGGCGATTGTTAATCCCGGCACAATCGGGACATTATTAGGCTTATTGTTGTTTATTTCTCCGCTAAAATTATCGCCGTTATTATATAATGGGGTTAGCACATTAGGTAACTTGAATACACCTTTAGCAATGATTATTTTAGGTGCATATATTGTGAAATCCAATGTTAAGACAATGGTTAGTTCAAAAAGATTGTATGCTATCTGCTTTTTAAGATTGATTATTTTACCGTTCTTGACATTGGCGGTACTACTATTATTACCTATTCATGATTATACCATTGCGATGACTGTTTTCATTGCTTCTAGTGCTCCTGCGGCTGTCAATACGATGATATTCTCGTTACAGTTTGGTGGCGATAGTGAGTTAGGGGCTAGAATTGTTTCTATGACTTCATTGCTATCCATGGTAACATTACCTATTATTTTAAGCATCGGTAATATGTTGTTATAAAAGGGCAAAAGCCCTTTTTTATTTATGGGTCACCTTAGCCTTTGATATTTTTATAAAAGATAAGGCATAAAATCAGAAAAAAAGTCCACCCTTGATAAAGAAGGAGGGATTTTATGACATTTTATGTGTGTGAAAAATGTGGGCTTGTGATTGAAAAAATTTGTGGTCCCGATGAAAAAATGATGTGCTGTCATGAAGAAATGGAAAAGCTAACTGCTAATACCAAAGAGGCAGCTACCGAAAAGCATATGCCTACAGTTCAGTTTGAAAAGGGACAACTTAAAGTTTGTGTGGGTGAGAACATTCACCCTATGGAAAGCGGACATTTTATCTCGTTTATTCAAGTAGAATTAGATCGACAGATTTTAAGACAGCATTTAAAACAAAGAACGTAAGCCGCCGGCAGGGTGACGATCAGATTAAAAATTGTGCCAAAGAAGGAATAGATGATCGTGTTCTTATATCCGACCCAGATCTCAGGCTTCTTAAAAATCTGGCTGTAGCCATACAGGCTGACACCCTTGGGATAGAGAA
>CAJUOR010000020.1 GCA_910588165.1 uncultured Thomasclavelia sp. | reverse complement strand
CATAAAATGCGACCTATATTTATTTGGCTCTATCCGCAAATTGGTGATAAGTCGGAAGTGATTGGACTATTGGCAAGCAACTTTATAGCTAATTTTATGGGGTTAGGCAGTTTAGCGATGCTTTCCGGATTAAAGGCGATTAAAGCTTTAGATATGGAAAATCAGCAGCATACTAAGGCAAGCCATTCGATGAAAATGCTGATTATCTTTAATACGACCGGGTGTTCGCTATTTCCGATGAGTATTATCGCTATTAGAAATAGTTATCAGTCAGTTAACCCTTTAGGCTTTATCGGTTATACATTGCTCATAGGTATGATTACACTGAGTATGGGTGTTTTAATTCAGAAAGGTGTGATGAAATTTGGAAAATAGTTTAATCATTGTGATGATTGTTTTTGTAGCTTCGGCTCTTTTTAAAAAGGTATCGTTACTAGATGCTTTCTATAAAGGCGTTAAAGAAGCGATGATGTTTGTGAAAACATTATTTCCAAGTTTACTAGCTTTTATGTTAATGGTGTGTTTATTAGAATCAAGTGGCATCATCGGTTTTATAACTTTACAATTAAAAAATTGTTTACCGTTTGAATTACCGTCTTCCATATTAGGCTTAGCTTTACTAAGACCTGTTTCAAGCAGTGCCTCCCTGGCTTTTTTAACTGATATTTTCAATACCTATGGACCGGATAGCTTTTTTGGATTGATGGCTAGTTTGATGCAAGGTGCTACAGATACGACCTTATATGTTATCAGCGTTTATTTTAGCCAAACCCATGTTACTAAAAGTGGTTATATCTTACTATTATGTCTGGGTTTAGATGCTTTAGCGTTGATTTTAGCGGTTATTTTGACTTTTATAGCTTTCTAAAATAAAAAAGATTGCCCAATGACAAGAGTGTTGTTATAATGTTGAGGGGTGATAGAATGGAGAGATTACAAAAGGTTATTGCAAATAGTGGCTATACCTCAAGAAGAAAAGCAGAAGACTTGATTGTACAAGGTAAAGTGAAAGTTAATGGCGAAATAGTAAAAGAACTAGGTGTAAAAGTAACGTCTAAAGATATGATTGAAGTAGAAGGTCATATTCTACAAAAAGAAAGCAAGGTTTATTTTTTATTGTATAAGCCTAAAGGTATGGTATGTACAATGCATGATGAACATAATCGTTCATGCGTTGCCGATTTATTTTCAGAGATTCCTGAACGCGTTTATCCGGTCGGACGTTTAGACTATGATTCAACCGGTTTGTTGATGATGACTAATGATGGTGAATTTGCTAATTTAATGATGCATCCAAGATCACATTTAGAAAAAGCTTATGAAGTAACAATTGATGGTTTAATTACAGGTGAACAGCTGCATCAATTAGAAACTGGTGTTTTCTTAGATGGGATTAAAACTTTACCATGTAAAATCAGGGTGATTGGTAAAGATTTGAAGCATGAAACAACGATGTTGACAATGCGGATTATGGAAGGAAAGAATCGTCAAATTCGTCGTATGTTTGAGCTTGTAGGTTACAAGGTCAAAAGATTACATCGCTATCAGTATGGCTGTTTAGACTTAAAAGGTTTGACACCGGGAACTTATCGTCGTATCAAGCCACAGGAAATTAAACTTTTAAAACACGCAGTAACAAAAGGAAAGTAAGACGCGCCTTTCAAGCGTGTTTTTAATTAGGTAAATAGCCGAAAATAAAAAGAGCTCCGTTAATCAACGGAGTCTTTGCTAGTCAGAATTATGCAACTTCAATTGCTTCTACTGGACAAGATGCTGCTGCTTCTTCTACTTCTGCTTCTAAATCAGCAGGGATTTCAGTGTCATTGCCTAAGATATTTTCAGCAACACCATCACCATTGATTTCGAAAACTGAAGGACATACTGCTGTACAAGCGCCACATCCGATGCAAGATTCATTTACATGAGCTTTCTTTGCCATTTTGATATTCCTCCTTTAAAATTATTTACATATTTATTATAGACTAAACAGATAATGATTTCAAAGTATTTTTGTGCTTAAAACATAAAAAGGGAAAATAATTGTTCTAAGATGGTTAAAGGTGCATATTTTCTATTATATAGGACAAAAAATGCAATTAAATTTAAACTTTTTTTGTTTTATTGAAGAAAAGTTTAGAAAGGTGTGCTATAATAAGCGAAGGGAAGGTGAGAAAAAATGGCAAGAATGTCACGAATGACTAAATATAAAGATTTAAGAGAAGGCATAAAAACAGACGTTGTCACTTCTGATAGTGCCAGTGTATATACAGGGCAAGAAAAACAAGTTAGAGATGCGGATTACTATAAACGTTTTTTAAATTCTGATCAAGTATCGCAATTAGAAAAGCCGGATACAGAAGATACTTTATTGGAAAGTTTAACTTTAGATTCAATTAACTCACAGGTTGACGAAGAATTAGAGAGAGCTTTAAGTCGTGTACGTGAAGAAGCCGGTCAAGAAGACTTCAATACACGAATGGATATTTTGAATAAAATTCGTCAAACAAAAATGGCACAGGCAGCTGCTTTGACTCAAGAAGAAGTTGAAGAGCCTGAAATCGAAGAAGAAGTTGAATTAGAAGAAGATGACGAAGAGGAAGAACAAGCATCAGGTTATCGTTTTGGCTTATTTAAACGTCGTCAAGAAGATGATGAGATAGAAGATGAGCAAGAAGACGAACAAGAAGATGAAGAAGAGGAAGAAGAGGAAACTTCTCATAGATTCCGTTTTGGATTTAAAAAACGTATGGCAGAAGTAGAAGAAGATGAGCAAGAGGAAGAATTGGAAGAAGAGGAGGAGACACCTCGTAAATTCCGTTTTGGTTCTAAAAAGCGTTCATCTGATATCGAAGAAGATGAGTTAGAAGAAGGCGAAGAAGAGGAAAACTCCACCTTTATCAAGGTTTTAAATGGTGTTATCATCGTCCTAAGTTTAGTTTTGGTCGCTTTAGTTGGCTATATTATTAAAGAATTTATTTTCTAAAACGGGGTTTTCCCGTTTTTTTAGTTTTGACTTTACGTCTAAAATATATTATCATTGAAAAGAGGTGATAGATGATGAAAAAACTTTCAATTGCAATTGACGGACCGGCAGCAGCAGGAAAAAGTACGATTGCAAAGGCAATTGCCAAAGAATATCATTATGTTTATATTGACACAGGTGCGATGTATCGCAGTGTTGCTTATTATACAAAGAAGAATCAAATTTGCTGGGAAGATGAACAAAGTGTGGTCGCTAGCTTAAATAAGCTAGAGCTTTCTTTGAATAGTGATGGAAAGGTTTATCTTAACGACGAAGATGTAACGGGAGCTATTAGACAAAACGACATTTCATTAGGTGCAAGTGTCGTTTCAAAATATCCAAAAGTGCGTGAATATTTAGTTTCTTTGCAACAAGAAATGGCTCAGGTTGGCGGTGTGGTATTAGACGGCAGAGATATCGGAACGGTTGTTTTACCTAATGCGGATTTGAAGATTTATCAGATTGCCAGTGTTGAAGCAAGAGCGACTAGAAGACATTTGGAAAATTTGGAAAAAGGTATAGCTTCCGATTTAGAGAAAATAAAAGCTGAAATTGAAAAAAGAGATTATGAAGATATGCATCGTGAGGCTTCTCCGTTAAGAAAAGCAGATGATGCAAAAGAGTTAGATACTTCTCATTTAAGTATTGATGAGGTTTTAACAGTTGTCAGAAAATGGGTTGATCAAAAATTAAGTGAGGTGGAAGGATGTTAGGAGTAGTAGCGATTGTCGGTCGTGCTAATGTCGGAAAATCAACGATTTTTAATCGTATTGCCGGTGAACGTATTTCAATTGTCGAAGATACTCCGGGTGTTACACGCGATCGTATATATGCTAAAGGAAATTGGCTAACACAGGAGTTTAGAATTATTGATACAGGTGGGATTGAATTAAATGATGCCCCATTCACGAAACAAATTCAGCTTCAAGCTGAAATCGCCATTCAAGAAGCAGATGTCATTATTTTTGTGGTGAATGGGCGAGAAGGCATTACTAACGAAGATGAATATGTCGCTAAATTATTATTAAAAAGCGATAAACCAGTGATTATGGCAGTCAATAAGATTGACGATCAAGCCTTTGTAGATAACCTTTATGATTTTTACAGTTTAGGTTTTGGTGAGCTGTTTGCGGTGTCCGGTAGTCATGGTATCGGGATTGGAGATATGTTAGATCGTATGATTGAATTGATGCCTAAAAAAGAATTACATAAAGAAGAAGGCGAAATTCGCTTTAGTATTATCGGACGTCCTAACGTCGGAAAATCTAGCTTAAGCAACGCCTTAATAGGTGAAGAAAGAACAATTGTATCAGATGTTGAAGGAACGACGCGTGATGCGATTGATACGTCATTTAAAAAGAACGGTAGATTATATACTGTTGTCGATACAGCCGGAATGCGTAAAAAAGGCCGTATTTTTGAAGATGTAGAAAAGTATTCTATTTTACGAGCTTTAAGTGCGATTGAGAAAAGTGATGTTGTGGTTGTCGTGATTGATGCTTCTGTTGGGATTATTGAGCAAGATAAGCATGTGGCAGGCTATGCTCATGAATCCGGTAAAGGTGTCGTGATTGTCGTTAATAAATGGGACTTAGTAACCAAAGATGAAAAAACAATGGCCAAAACGGAAAAGATGTTAAAGGATCACTTTAAGTATTTGGACTATGCCCAAATTTTATTTACATCAGCTCAAACCGGACAAAGAGTAACTAACCTATTAGGTTTGATTGATGAAGCCTATGACAATAACCATCGCCGTATTGCCACAAGTTTATTAAATGATGTGTTGATTGATGCTCAGGCTATGAATCCGACGACAACTTTCAATGGCGGTCGTTTAAAGATTTATTACGGTAATCAGGTTAGCGTTGTACCACCTACATTTGTTTTATTTGTTAATGATCCTATGTATTTACATTTCAGTTATAAACGCTATATTGAAAATTGTTTAAGAGAACGCTTTAATTTTGATGGAACACCAATTCATATTATCGCAAGAAAGAGGGATTAGCGTGAAAGTAGGCGTATTAGGAACAGGCAGCTGGGCAACAGCCCTCAGCTTAGTTTTAACAGATAATCAACATGAGGTTTTGATGTATGGGATTGATCAAGGGGAAATAGAAGATATCAATCACCATCATCAAAACAGTAAATTTTTCCAAGATATTCGCTTACCGGATAACATTATGGCAACTGATAATTTGGCGGCGGTTATTAAAGACGCTGATTATTTGCTTGTTACTGTGCCAACACAGTTTGTTCGCAGTGTTTTAGAAGAAGTTGTGCCTTTATTGACACACCGAATTACAATTATCAATGCTTCTAAAGGTTTTGATTTGAATACTGGTAAACGTATTTCCGAAACGATTAGAGAAGTTGTACCGACAAACCTTAGAACAGAAGTCGCTTCTTTAATTGGACCAAGCCATGCCGAAGAAGTGATTTGCCGTCAGCTGACGACGGTTTCTGCTGTTTCATTAGATGAAAAAGTGGCTAAAGATGTTCAAGTGTTATTTTCCAATACATATTTCAGAGTTTATTCTCAAAGTGATGAAATTGGGGCTGAATACGGCGTGGCTTTAAAAAATGTCATCGCTTTAGCTTCAGGTGCGATTCACGGACTTGGGTATGGGGATAATACACGTGCAGCTTTAATGACTAGAGGATTAGCAGAAATGACTCGCTTTGGTATATGTAAAGGCGGGCAACCGGGAACTTATCTGGGGTTAACGGGAATCGGTGATTTGATTGTTACTTGTTCATCTATGCACTCCCGTAATTTCATGGCGGGTTATGAAATCGGTAAAGCCGATAGTGCAAAAGCATTTATGCAAAATAACAAAAAAACAGTTGAAGGTATTCGTACTTGTAAGGTTGTTTATGAGGATTTAAAGAAAAACTATCCGCATATAGAGATGCCGATTACAGAGGCAATCTATCAGGTTATCTATGAGAATAAGAAGCCCAGCTCAGTGATTAAAAAATTGATGTTGCGTGATTTAAAAGAAGAACAATAGTCACATTGATACGCCTTTTGCATTTATTAGTGTAGGAGGCGTTTTAAGATGATGAAAAAAGATAAACTTTTGCAAGATATATCTAAGAAAACCAATGTGAAGGCTGAGGATATTATTAGTTTGGCTAACAGTATTCAGTCTAAAGATTTAAAGAATGAAAAGAATTTGCGTGACTTAATCAAGGAAGTTTCCAAACTTGCCGGTAGATCTGTCAGCAAGGATAAAGAAGACAAAATTATTGCCATGGTTAAAAGTGATAAAATTCCAAAAGATTTAGAAAGTTTTATGTAGTATTGGATATTTTGTCATAAAAAGCCCTCAAATTACGTATAGATTAGTAATATATAAGGAGGGTAATTATGAAAACAAATGAAATATTGATGGATATTGGTAAACGTACCGATGGCGATATCTATTTAGGGGTTGTCGGACCGGTTCGTGTTGGAAAATCAACCTTTATCAAAAGGTTTATGGAATTAGCTGTCATTCCTTTAATTGAGCAGGAAGACGCTAAAAAAAGAACAATTGATGAATTGCCACAATCAGGTGAAGGTAATATGATTATGACCGTAGAGCCTAAATTTGTACCTAATACAGCTGTCAATGTCCATCTGGATGATGATTTGGCGGTGAACATACGCTTAGTTGACTGTGTAGGCTATGTCATTGATGGAGCTAAGGGGTATAAAGATGATACCGGAGAAATTCGTTTAGTCAAAACACCATGGTTTTTAGAGTCTATTCCTTTTGATAGAGCCGCTAAAATCGGGACGCAAAAGGTTATTCAGGATCATTCAACGATCGGTATTGTCGTTACAAGTGATGGTTCGATTACAGATATTTCAAGAGAATCTTACGTATCTGCGGAAAATGATGTTATCTCTGAATTAAAAGAAATCGGTAAACCGTTTGTGATTGTTGTCAACTCTAAAAATCCCGAAGGTGCGATTGCAACTTCTTTAGTAACGTCTTTAAAAGATACACATCAAGTCCCGGTTGTTGCGTTAAGTGTTTCGGATATGTCAATTGATGATGTCAATCAATTATTACGTTTAGCACTGTATGAATTCCCATTATCAGAGATTAACGTTCAAGTTCCTAAATGGATTCACTCATTGAATGAAAACCATTGGCTAAGAAAATCAATCAATGATACAATTAGTAATTCTTTGCAAAGTGTCAGTAAGTTATGTGATGTAGAACCGTTAAAAGAAAGACTTGAAGAAAATGAAGCCATAACACAAGCGGTTTTAACGGGGTTAGATCCGTCAAGTGGCAGTGCCAATATCGTGATTAAACCAGATCCATTATTATATCGTCAAATCATTAAAGAGGTTATCGGTGAAGATGTTCAGGATAAAGCAGATTTATTAGCTTTATTGACAAATTTAATGGAAGCTAAAAAAGAATATGATCGTATTGCTTCGGCTTTAGAAATGGTTAAAGCAACCGGCTATGGATTTGCGTTACCGACAATGAAGGATATTGAATTAACTGATCCGATTGTCATTAAACAAGGACCAAGATACGGTATGCGAATGACGGCAAAGGCTTCAACGATTCATATGATGAAAGTCGATGTGGCAAGTAGTTTTGAACCGATTATCGGAACGAAACAGCAAAGCGAAGACTTTGTGGAGTATTTGATTGACAATAATCGTGATAATCCGGAAGCTATTTATGACTGTGAAGTCTTTGGTAGGCGTCTAGGTGATTTAATCAGTGAAGGTATCAATGTTAAGCTGACAGCTATTCCTGAAAATGCTCGTGAAAAAATCCATGATATATTAAGCAAAATTGTGAATAAGGGCAAGAGCAATGTGATTGCTGTCGTACTTTAAAAAAGCGTGAATTTGTTAAGAATAATTGTTGAAAAAGTTAGTGAATAATGATACAATAACTCCGTCGTAATTTTAATATATTAGGAGGAATTGCAATGAATAAGAAAGAGTTAATCGATGTTGTAGCAGATAAAAGAGAGTTGACAAAAAAAGAAGCAGAAGCGCTTGTAGATACAGTATTTGATACAATTATCGATAGTGTTCTTTCAGGAGATAAAGTTTTAATTTCAGGTTTTGGGACTTTTAAAGTACATCAAAGAGAAGCGCGCCGTGGTGTAAGTCCGAAAACTAAAGAAATGATGCTTATCCCTGCATCTAAAACTTTAACATTTAAACCAAGTAATCGTTTAAAAGATGCTATGAATTAAAAGCATCTTTTTTTGTCATATTAAGTTAATAAACTTGGGTTATAATAATATATAAGAGGAGAGTGAATATTGATGTTTCTATATTATTACAGTTTTTATTTTCATCCATCATATATTTTGGTTATTATTGCTTCTATTATTGTTCTATTAGCACAATTAAAGGTTAAAAGTGCCTATGCTAAATACAGCAGAGTCGCCAATAGAGCTCAGATGACAGGTGCCGAGGTTGCAAGAAATATTATTTTGAAATACGGTCTTGATGTTCGAGTTGAAAAAATATCTGGTCAATTAACAGACCATTATGATCCAAAAGCTCAAGTGGTTCGTTTATCAAAAGATATTTATGACGGAACAACGATTGCTTCTTTAGCAGTAGCTGCTCATGAATGTGGGCATGCTTTACAACATCAAGAGAACTACGGTTTTCTTAAATTAAGAGCAGGCTTATTGCCCTTAGCTAATATCGGTAGCTATTTAGGTTGGTTTGCGGTTTTTATCGGTTTAATGGCAAGCAATACGCCTTTAGCGATGATTGGTTTATTGTTATTGAGTTTGATGTTAGCTTTCCAAGTCGTAACGCTACCTGTTGAATTTAATGCTTCAAGTCGTGCTTTACATATTTTAGTAGGCGATGGCTTTTTAGATTCAAATGAAACAGATATGGCTAAAAAGATGTTAACGGCGGCAGCTTTAACCTATGTGGCTGCTGTCGCTTCCACTATTCTTAACTTATTAAGAGTTTTATTGATGATTTTAGGTAATAGTAATCGCGATTAAAAGATAGAAAGACATTTGACAAAATCCTTGCAAATGTCTTTTTTTTTACCCTTTTTCGTGTATAATGTTAGATGAGGTGGTTTTAGTGTTTAAAACGTTATTACAGCAACAACTGATAGATGTTGAAGGTTTATTGCTTTTAAATTATAAAAAAATAGGACTAGATGAAAACCAGGCAATGACAATGCTTTTGATTATGCGCTTAGAGAAAATGCAAGTTCCTTACATTACTATCCAAGTGTTAGCTGACTATATGTCATTAGATGATAAACTACTTGATCGTTATGTTGTGGGACTGCTGTCTAAAAAGATGCTGTCACTGGAAGGGAATAGTCTTTCGGCTAAGCCTTTTTTGCAAGTGCTAGGACAGTTATTTACCAAACAAAAAGAAGTTGAGCCAAAGCCTAAAAGCGTTAATTTAGTCGCTAGTTTTGAACATGAATTTGCTCGTGCATTAACGCCGATTGAAATTGAAACATTAAGAGAGTGGAAACAGTGTCATTACTCTGATGAGATGATTTTAAATGCCTTAAAAGAAGCGACCTTATCTAATGTTCATAATATGCGCTATATTGAGAAAATTTTGATTGATTGGGCAAAACACGGGGTTAAAAAAAGCGGTCGTGAAAAAGTAGATTTGAAACAAGAAAAGATATCTTTAGTTGATTATCCTTGGTGGGAGGAATAGAGAATGAGAAAAGAGGAAAGGGTCGAAAGAGTATTAAATGTTATTGATGAGATGTTTCCTGATGCCAAGTGCGAATTGAAACATGAAAATCCTTGGCAGTTGCTTATTGCTGTTATGATGTCTGCACAAACAACCGATAAAAGCGTTAATGCCATTACAGAACATTTATTTCAGAAATATCAAAGTGTAGAAGATTTTGCTAATGCTGATTTGAAAGAATTGGAAAATGATATCCGTAAAATCGGTTTGTATCGAAATAAAGCTAAAAATATCATCGGTATTTGTCAGGCTTTAATCAGAGATTTTAACGGTGAAGTCCCTAAGACGCATAAAGAACTTGAAACTTTGCCGGGAGTTGGTCGTAAAACGGCAAATGTGGTTCTTTCAGTGGCTTTTGAACAACCGGCACTTGCAGTTGATACTCATGTCGAACGTGTCAGTAAACGCTTAAAACTAGCTAAAAAAGACGATTCTGTATTAGAAGTTGAAAAGAAGCTTTGTAAAGCTATTCCCCGACAGCGTTGGATTAAAACCCATCATCAATTAATTTTCTTTGGTCGCTATTTTTGTAAAGCAACATCACCTATGTGTATGGAATGTCCGCTTTTTGATATTTGTAATGAACCTATTCGGTTGAAGAAAAAACCGATAGAAATGTAAAAACCTGTTTCCTATAAGGAAGCAGGTTTCTTGTTTATAAGACTAATTAGCTATTTCAGGGAACGATAGGATCGGTATTAGGTGATGATGGGTCAGGAGGAACAACGATTTCTTCAGTAATAGTAATTGTACGTGTCGTTGAAACCATATTGGTATGACCTTTATCCGCTTCGGTAATAGCTACAGTATAGACACCAGGTGCTAAATTAAATGTTGCACTTGAGCCTGTAAATGTTTGTGAACCGATTGTAATTGTGATAATATTGTCGCTAAAGCTTGGACTAACTGTTACAGTAACAGGTGCTGTCTGTCCGGCAGGGATTGTAGCACCATCGCCTGAAATCCTAACGGAAATATCCGGTAACTGAACTTTTAATGGTTTAACTGTTACACAAAGCTCATTTGAGGTCAATTTATCAGCCTCTGAGAATTGATAGCGACCACATACTTGAACCGGTTTTGTGATGTTATAGTTGATTGTAAAGTCTGGCTTTTTAGAAACCTCACTATGTAGAACAGCGCCTGATGCGGCATCTTTAATTACAACCGAGTAGACGATGTGACCATACATATGATCAGGATTTAAACCATTGCCTTTTTGTTCATCGGTGAATTTTGAGTCATAAGCGCCAAATGAAACTTTAATTGCTTTATCATTTACTGATGAAGCAGTAAATGAAGATAATTTATCAATAGATGGATCTTTAGCACCTGCAGGCGGATTGCTTGTCTTATACCAACCACTTATTTTATATTTACTTGATAGGTAAGAGTTAGCGATATAGCAAGTATCATAAGGCTCTTTACCTAATTGAACAGTTGCTTGTGCAACGCCTTCAGGAGCACTAGAATATTCATGCTCATAACCATCTTCATATAGTTTATATAAAACATTACCTGTAATAGCACGTGGTGTCAATTCGTTATCATAAGAAATTGGCTCACTGCTATCATCTTTTCCTAACCAAAATGACATCGTGTAATCGGGTGAGAAACAAGCGAAAATAGAACCTTTTGTATCACCGTTTGAGTTAGTAGAAGTACCTGATTTAGCACCTATACGAATGCCCAAATTATTTGCGGCATTATTGACAACGTAGTAGTTGCCTGATTTTGAGGTGTAATCAATCATCAGCTGACGAATCATAAAGGCACTTTGTTCAGACATCGCCTGAGTGGCATCTTTATTGATTTTTTCATCAATCATGACTTTTTCACCGGTGTTATTGTATTCAATATAGTTAATTGTATGAGGTTTGTAATATTTACCGCCGTTAACTAAAGTTGCATATGCTCCGGCTTCTTGAACCATGGTAATACCTTCAGCCCAACCACCGATAGCATAGATATAGTTGAAGTCGCCGTTTTCAATGACATTACCATTGCTGTCATATGCGTCGTTGACATCTAAACCTAAGCGATTAATGTAGTCAATGACTTCATCGTTACCGACTTCTTGACAAGTGGATTTTAAAGCTTTAATTGCAGGAATGTTCCATGAGCTAGCTAAAGCGTCAGACATAGACATAGAACCGTGTGTTTTTAAATCCCAGTTATCAAATGAGATACCGCCTTCTTCGTATTTGTCATCTGTAACAGAGGCATAAGTAGGCCAATCGCATAATTCAATGCCGGCACCATAAGCTAGGATAGGTTTTAATGATGAACCAGGGGATTGCTTACCTGATGTTGCACGATTGTAACCAAAGACTTTAGGGCCTTCTAATTTATCGTTTAAAGAGTAGTCGACATAATCACGACCACCTAGTAAAGCGACGATTTGTCCATTGAAATTGTTTTGGATACTTCCGGCAACTTCAATATCATCACCTGAATAATATACACCGCTTGCTTCGGCTGTTGCGATTTCTTTTTCCAAATAATCTTGAACATCGGCGTTCATATAAGTGTGAACAGTCAAGGATTTATCAAGAACTTCACTCATCAACTCATCACGTTTTTCGCGAATTTCTTTTTCGGTCATTTGATCACCGTAAAGCTCTAATAATAATTCCTCTAAAACAGCATCTGTATAAGCCTGATATTGTTCATAATCTAAATCGCTGCCTTTTTTCTGTACTAATTGATTTTCTAATTTGGTTGACTTAGCTAATTCGTATTCTTCATCTGTGATATAGCCATGATAATTCATTAAATATAAAATTTGGTCACGTCTTTTTGTCGCTAAATCTAGGTTATAGAAGGCATCATAAGCTGATGGGGCATTTAAAGCACCGGCTAAGTAAGCTGCTTCGGGTAAAGTCAATTCACTGACTTCTTTGTCGAAGTAATATTCGCTGGCAGCTTTAATACCACGAGGTTTTAAGCCGACACCATAAGAAACTGTGTTTAAGTAGCACGCAAGAATCGTATCTTTATCCATCTTAGCATCTGCCTGAATCGCTAAGAAGATTTCACCGATTTTACGTGTGTAAGTTTGTTCTTCGTTAGGGTAATAATTCTTCTTGATTGTCTGTTGGGTGATGGTGGAAGCACCACTTGAAATACCTCCGCCTTTAATATTTCCGATAGCCGCAGAAATAATACGAGGAATATCGAAACCGTTATGTTCATAATAACGTGCATCCTCTGCTGAAACAATAGCGTCGATCATTACTTGCGGAATTTCTTCAAAGTCTACCGGTTCGACACCGTACGTATAAAACGCTTTATCATTGCTGTCTAATAATGTGAATGGCTGATAGCGTAAAATCTTATCGGGATCGAACGCAGCTGTGTCTTGAATGATGGAGTAAACCATATTCAATACCATTGCGATTACCACAACGACGATAATGCCTAGACCACCTAAAATTCCTCGACGGATATAGCGTTGTTTACGCTTTTTACTCATCTTCGAGAAACTTCCCCCTTTTTTCTTTTTTACTGTTTTTAAGGCAGTCTTTTTAATAGGGGTATTTTTCTTTTCGTTTTCCAAATCCTAATCCTCCTTAAAATATACTTCATGCACAACACTTAGATAATCTAATTCAGGAGCATAGCCCCATTTAACTAAATATCCGTGTTCTTTGATGTCTTCATAAAGTAAAGAGTGCCGTTTGGCATGACGATACTTATCAACTAGATAAGTAGCATCGAGTAGATATACTTCGTTTTTTTGAGTGAATTGAATAATTAAAAAAGCAATGCCGCCATGTCTTTTAATAGCATCGAGATGATCGATTTGATGTTCATGAATACTTGTGAAAGGAAATGAATTTTTAGCACATTCCTTAGCTTCAAAATCGATATAGCGACCTTTATAGATGCCATTGTAGTCAGTCGTTGAAGGTATTTTAAAATACGCTTCAACAATTTTTGCCAAGCTTCGTCTAGGATAGTCCACTTTAACAATTTGGACAGGTGTCGGCTTTTTGTGAATCACAGCTAAATCATGCGCTAAATAATATTTATTGCTTTGATTGAGTGCGTTCTCTAATGAATAGCCTCGTCTAGACGTGTCATTTTTCTTTTGACTAGATATGGACAAGGGCGTTGGCTTTTTTAAATTTGGATAATTAACCATGAAGTATCACCGTAACTTATTATAGCATAGCTTTACTTTCTTTTCAAAGAAATCCTTATCTAATAGGGCACTTTTAAGATTTTTATAAGCTTTCCCAAACTGTTTTAAAGTTTAAATATCTTTTTTTAATGATTAGTAATAGCATTTCTTGATTTTTTTTAATAAACACCTTGATTTTCTTCCTGATTTTTGTAAGAATATTAGTGTGAATAAGAAAGAGAAGTGATATGATGGAAACTAAGTTACAATTAAATCCTACAAAAATCTTAAATAAAGAATTTAAAGTTGATTTTAAAGGATACAATGCCTCAGAGGTAGATTACTTTTTAGATATCGTTATGGGCGATTATGAAACTTTCAAAAATCTGTTGAATCTTGCCTATGAAAAAATTGAAGCTTTAAATGCGAAAAACGCTCAGCTTAAAGAAACAATCCAAACCCTAGAACAAGAGAATGCTTTACGTAAAGATCAGCTTTCATTAGCTGAAGGTACTTCTACTAGTAATGTGGATTTATTAAAACGTATTTCTGCTTTGGAAAAAGAAGTATTCGGAAATCGTTAATTCAAACTGTTTATTTCAGATAATCGCTGCTTATATTCGTAAGTAGAGGAAAGTCCATGCTCGCACGGGCTGCGATGTCCGTAGTGTTTGTGCATAACGAAAAAATAAGTTATGGCAGTTGCATATTGATGCGATTGACGACAGGTGAAATCCTTCCTGCTAGTCAGATGGAAAGAAGCCGTAAAAGTGCCACAGAAACGAAGCGATGGGAAACCATCGATGAAAAGAGGTAAACTCCGCAAGCGAGAAACCCAAATTTGGTAGGGGAACCACTTTAGAGGAAATGAACGATAAAGAGGACATCGAAAGGTGTAGATAAATGATTATCCTAGACAAAACATGGCTTATGAAATGAACGATTAAAGAGTCTTTGAAATAAGGCTCTTTTTTTTGCTTAGAGTTGAAAAAGAAGTGAAATATGTTATAATGGGTTTATGCTTAGAAAATGGAGAGATTGATATGAATTTACCTAATAAATTAACGGTATTTAGAATGGTCTTGGTTCCGACGATTTTAGCGGTTGCTCTTTTAGGGGAAGAAGGGATAGTGACATGGGATATTTTAGGTAGTCAATTAAGTTTAATGCACTTAATCTGCCTTGTTTTATTTATTATCGCTTCTTTAACTGATTTATTTGACGGCAAGCTGGCTCGTAAACACAATCTAGTAACAACTTTCGGTAAGTTTATGGATCCGATTGCTGATAAAATGTTAGTTAATACGATGCTGGTGTTACTAGCATATTGGCGTATGATTCCTGTTGTTTGTGTCGTTTTGATGATTATGCGTGATTTGATTGTCGATGCTATTAGACTTTTAGCCGCCGAAAAGCAAGTCGTTGTTGCAGCTGGCCCTTTAGGAAAGTTAAAAACCGTTATGCAGATGGCGGCTATTATTATTGTCTTGTTAGATAATTTCCCACTTGGATTTTTAGGGGTATCATTTGATTTAATAACAATTTGGTTGGCAACCTTGATTTCTGTCATTTCGGGCTTGGATTATTTAAACAAGCATAAAGAGATGATTATGGAGAGTATTTAATGATGGAAAGTTTAGGTAAGTTGTTGATAGATAGAAATTTATCTGTTGCCAGTATTGAAAGTTTTACTGTCGGTGCTTTTGCCAATCGCCTTGGCAGTGTTTCCGGTATTTCTAAGGTTTATAGAGGTAGTGCTGTAACTTATCAAACAGCGATGAAGGAAAAAATTTTGGGTATCAGCCATGCTAAAGTAGAAAAATACGGCGTTGTGAGTGCTGAAATTGCAGGTGATATGGCAAGTTTAGGTCAAAAGTTATTTGAGAGCGATATATGTATTTCCTTTACAGGTAACGGTGGTCCTTTACCTATGGAAGACAAACCGGTCGGCTTATGCTTTGTCGGTTTAAAAATAAAAGAGAAATTAAATGTTTATACGCTTCATCTTCAAGGAAATAGAGATGAAATTAAGAATCAGGCAATTGATTTTGGAGAAAAGATGATTTTAGAAAAAATAAAAGAAATGGAGGAATAATCATGGCAGCAAGCAAACAAAAAGAGATAGGAAGACCAACAGAAGATAAAAAGGATGCCGCTTTGGCAGATGCGATTAAACAGATTGAAAAGCAGTTTGGCAAAGGTGCGGTTATGCGTTTAGGCGATCGAGCTGATTTAAGTGTTGATGTTATCCCGACAGGTTCATTGGCATTAGATTTAGCTTTAGGTATCGGTGGTTATCCAAAAGGACGTATCATTGAAATTTACGGACCTGAATCAAGTGGTAAGACAACCTTGACTTTGCACGCAATTGCGGAAATACAAAAAAAGGGCGGTAGAGCAGCTTTCATTGATGCAGAACATGCCATTGACCCGGTTTATGCCAAGGCTCTAGGTGTCAATATTGATGAGTTAATCTTGTCGCAGCCTGATAGCGGGGAACAAGGTTTGGAAATCGCGGAAACGTTAGTGCGTTCAGGTGCCATTGACTTGGTGGTTGTCGATTCAGTTGCAGCTTTAGTCCCACAAGTTGAATTAGATGGTGAAATGGGCGATTCGCAAATGGGGTTACAGGCACGTTTGATGTCAAAAGCATTAAGAAAACTTTCAGGCGTCATGAACAAAACGGATTGTACAATTATCTTTATTAACCAGTTACGTGAAAAAATCGGTGTGATGTTCGGTAATCCCGAAACAACAACAGGTGGTCGTGCACTGAAATTCTATTCATCAGTAAGAATAGAAATTCGTCGAGGCAGTCCGATTAAACAAGGAACTGACATCATCGGTAATGAAACGAATATTAAAGTTGTCAAAAACAAAGTAGCACCTCCGTTTAAAACACTAACGGTTGATATTATTTATGGGGAAGGTATTTCTAAAACCGGCGAAGTGCTTGATTTAGCCGTTGACAATGATTTAGTAGAAAAAAGCGGTGCTTGGTATGCTTATCGTGGCGATAAAATCGGTCAAGGTAGGGAAAACGCTAAAACTTATTTGAAAGAACATCCTGATTTGATGGAAGCGTTAGTTTTAGCTTTGAAAGAATCTTTAAATAGCCGTCAGGAAGATGTAGCTATAGAAGAAGTAAGTGCATAATTTATCCGAAAACTTGGCAGGTTGAACTGCTGAGTTTTTTATTTCCCACAAAATAACGCCTTTTATATGTATAATCTTTGATTTTTATTGAAGTTTTTACAAAATTAGTATAAAATAGAAGGCGTATTGTCAGCCAACAATTACAAGATCGTTTGATTGCAATTTTTAAATAGATCAAAGTTGAATAATTTAATATGAGATAGGAGGATTGGTTTATGCCCGAATTAACACCATTTACCATCTTGTCTTATGTTCTTATTTTAGCGGTGGGGATGTTGATTACTAAGATTATTTATTCCTTAAACATCTTTAAAGCCAATGTCAGTGCTTCAAAAATCGTTGAAGAAGCTAATAGTAAAGCAGATAGTTTAGTTAAAGAAGCCATTCTTGATGGTAAAAATCAAGCTTATGAATTAAAGTTAGAAGCTGAAAAAGAAATCAAAATCAAAAAACAAGAAGTTACCGATTTTGAAAATAAGTTATTACAGCGTGAACAAAGCATTGACCGTCGTGATATTGCTTTGCAGGGAAGAGAAGATACTCTTGAACATAAAGCAAATCAGTTGAACGATAAGCAGATAGAACTAGACAATATGGAGGCGCTTTTAAAAGAAAAAATCAACTCAAAAATTGCAGAACTTGAAAAAATTGCGGAAATGACCGCAAGTGAAGCAAAAACAGAGCTTTTTAAACAAGTTGAACAGAAAATTGCACAAGAAACAACAGCATTTATTAAAGAAAAAGAAGAAGAAGCAAAAGGCAAAGCAGCTTTGTTAGCACGCGATATTATCGCAACAGCTATTCATCGCTATGCACAAGAAGAAACCATCGAAAAGACCGTTTCGGTTGTCGCTTTACCTTCTGAGGAAATGAAAGGTCGTATCATCGGTCGTGAAGGTCGTAATATTAAAGCATTGGAACAGGCGACCGGTGTTGAGTTAATCATTGATGACACACCTGAAGCCATTACGTTATCTTCTTTTGATCCGATTAGAAGAGAAGTTGCTCGTCTATCACTTGAAAAGTTAATTCATGATGGACGTATTCAACCGGGGCGTATTGAGGAAGTCGTTGAAAGAACACGTAATGAATTAAACGAAACGATTCGCCAAGCAGGTGAAGATGCTTTCTTCCAATGCGGTATTTCCAGGGTCGATAAAGAAATCGTGATGATGATTGGTAAGATGAAATATCGTACAAGCTATGGTCAAAATGGGTTACAACACTCATTAGAGGTTGCTCATTTAAGTGGTATTATGGCAGCTGAATTAGGCTTAAATCAGCAGTTGGCAAAACGTGCCGGATTACTTCATGACTTAGGTAAATCAATTGATTACGAAGTTGAGGGTAGCCACGTTGAAATCGGGGCTAAATATGCCCGTAAACATGGCGAAAATCAAGTTGTTGTCAATGCCATTGAATCTCATCATGGTGATGTACCGCCAACAAGTGTTATCTCAATTTTAGTTGCGGCAGCTGATACATTAAGTGCGGCACGTCCTGGTAGCCGTTTGGAAAGTTTGGAAAATTACATTTCCAGATTAGAAAAATTAGAAGCTATCGGTAATGAGTTTGAAGGTGTTGAAAAGACATTTGCAATTCAGGCCGGTCGTGAAATCCGTGTTATCGTTAAACCGGATAAGGTAGATGATTTACAAAGCCATAAAATCGCTCGCGAAATTAAAGAAAAAATTGAGAATGAATTAACATATCCCGGTCATATTAAAGTGACAGTGATTCGAGAAATTCGTGCAAATGAAATTGCGAAGTAGGATCAAATGATCCTACTTTTTAAAAGGAGTAGATAGAATGAGAATTATTATGTTGGGGGACATCTTCGGACGTGTCGGCAGAAACATGGTTACTAAATACTTGCCTATCCTCAAACAAAAATATCAAGCAGATGTCATCTTAGCTAATGGCGAAAACGCAGCACACGGTAAAGGTTTAACCAAGCGAGTTTATGATGAATTGCTTTTTAATGGTATCTCTTTAATTTCCATGGGAAATCATACGTACTCAAAATCGGAAATTTATGATTTTATAGATGAAGCAGACAGAATTGTTGTACCATACAACCGGCCTAGAATGCTGCCCGGTGTTGGCAGTCGTGTAATTCAAGTGAACAATACAACTATTCGCTTAACAAATTTATTAGGTGTTACGTTTATGAACGGCATGGTTGATCATCCTTTTTTAGCGATGGACGATTTATTAAAAGAATGTCATGAAGATATTCATATTTTAGATTTTCATGCAGAGGCAACTAGCGAAAAGATTGCCATGGGCTATTATTTAGATGGGCGTGTCAGTGCTGTTTTAGGGACACATACCCACGTACAGACAGCAGATGAGAAAATTTTGAATAATGGAACAGCTTATATTACCGATATCGGTATGACAGGACCATACGAAAGTGTCATTGGCTGTGAAGTAAACAGTATTTTAAAGAAAATGACAACCGGTCAAGCCGGACGATTTGAAGTCGCTACGGGAAAAGGTATCTTGTGTGGTGTCTTTATGGAGTTTGATGATGAAAGTCATAAAGTTTTAAAAATAGAACGTATCCAAATTCGTGAATAATTTTAACCTTCTATCATATAGTGTGATAGAAGGTTTTTATTTTACAGAAAGGAAGGAGAACCAATGGAAATATTAAAAGTATCTTCAACATCTAAACCAAGTCTTGTGGCAGGTGCCTTAGCCAATATGATGAAAGATGTAAAACACGTAAAAATTCAAGTTATAGGAGCAGCTGCCTTAAATCAAGCGATTAAAGCTGTTGCGATAGCTAGAGGCTATATGGCGCCATCAGGGAAAGATATCTATGTCATTCCATCATTCTATGATGTGGAAATAGACAATGAAAATCGTACGGCTTTACGTTTAGACGTTTACGAAAAGTAAGTGAGAGTCTGAAGGTTATTTCAGATTCTTTTTTTAGGGACAATTTGGTTAGTCAGGCATAATCTAGTATTGAAGGAGGAATATGTGTGCGAGGATTTATAGTTGAAGATGACAAACGTTTTGTCTATTTGAAAAAGCTTTTAGAAGAAGCCGGGGATATAGTAGAGCCCTCATTGCTCCATTATGAAAAACTAGATTATATTGTTTTTGGATTGAAAGGACCAGATGAAATGGGCCACTACAAAGAGAATAGTCAAACTAGATTATTAGCCGATAACTTTTTTGAATCTCTTCAAAAAGGCTGTCAAATTTATAGCTTTGTTGATAGTCCCTATTTACAGCAGATAGCACAAAAACATCACTTGATATATCAGGCATTTGAAAAAGATGAGCAAGTAGTATTAGGCAATGCCGATTTAACAAGTGAGGCAGTGATGGCTTATTTGATTTCAAAAAGAGCACGGAAATTAAAAGGCAGCACTTTGACAATCATGGGATATGGACATTTGGCAAAGTCTTTGATCAAATATCTACAGCCATTTGTCAAAAGCATAAAAGTTGTTTTACGAAATCCAAAATATGATCAACAAATCAAACGTTTTGGAACACCATATCGTTTTGAGCAAACCGATTATTTTGATAGTGATATTTTAATTAACACAGTCCCGTGTCGTCTTTTTGGTAAAGCCGAGCTAAAGAAAATAAAGTCGGATAGTATTTTTTTAGATGTATCTTCATTTCCTTATAGTTTCGATATTGATGAAGCGCTAGAGTGTCAGGTAGATGCGCATATTCTTCCCGGGCTGCCTGGTAAGTATGCTTATCAAGATGCAGCCAAACTCTTATTTTATGCGATAACGGAGGGAAGAAATGTTTAAAAATTTAAAAATCGGTGTTGGGGTTTGTGGTTCCTTTTGTTCACTAAGTAAATTGATTGAGGTTTTGGACGAATTGAAAAAGACAGGGGCAGATATTTATATTATTTTAACGCCTGAAGTTGAAACGCTAAGTACACGTTTCTTTCAAAAGGATAAACTTCAAGAAGTTTTAAAGACATATACCACACACCCAATCGTTACAAGTATTGTCGAGGCTGAATTGTTTGGTCCTAAAATTCCATTGGATTTAATGTTAATTATGCCGGCAAGTGCTAATGCTTTAGCTAAAATAGCTCATGGTATTTGCGATAATGCTGTTATCATGTCTACTAAAGCAACATTACGCAATCAAAAACCGGTAGTCATTTCGTTTTATACGAACGATGCTTTAGGCAACAGCGGTAAAAATATTATGCAGTTAATCAATACAAAAGGTTTTTATTTTGTGCCATTTGGACAAGATGATGTTATTCAAAAACCTAAAAGTATGGTCAGCGACCATCATCAAGTCTTAGAAACGATGAAATTAGCGTTAAATGGGCAACAGATTCAACCTATGGTTGTGACTTACGATGAAAATTGAAGTGATTAAATTTGGCGGAACATCTTTAAAAAATCGAGAGGCTAGACAAAAAGCAATTACCTTAATCAAAAAACACAGTCAACATCATCGGGTTGTGGTCATTGTTTCGGCGATGGGAAGATATAATGATGCTTACGCAACCGATACACTAGCTTCTTTGATTCATAATTTTGTTTCTAAAAAAGAACAAGATCGCCTTTTATCTATTGGCGAAATCATTAGCAGTATCGTTCTATGCGATGAATTATTAGCCGAAAATGTGCAGGCAACCTCATTGTCGATTCAAAAAGCCGGGATTATGACTGATGACTGTTATGGTCGAGCAAGTGTTGAATTTGTGAAAACAGACGATTTGTATAAAGCACTAAAACATTATCGGGTTGTCGTCGTTCCGGGATTTCAAGGTTTAAGTAAAGAGAAAGAAATTACGACTTTAGGTAAAGGTGGCAGTGACTATTCGGCTGTGATCTTATCTCGGGCTTTGCAGCTTAAAGAAGCGACCATCTATTCTGATGTTTCCGGTATTTATACAGCTGATCCTAAACTTGTTGATAACGTGGTTTTATTAGATGAAATCTCTTATGAACAAGCCGAGGAAATCGCTCGTTATAAAGCCAATGTCATCAATGAAGATGCCGTGATGTATGCGAAAAAATACCATATTGACTTGATTTTAAAATCAACTTTTGTGGATTCTTTGCATACGATTATTCATGAAAAAGCTCAGAAGAAAAAATGTTTATGTTATGCGAAAGGCTATTGTGAAGTGCGATTTGAAAAATTATTAAATATTGATGATATTAAAAAAAGTAGCTTTACTTTAGCTAATGATCATTATATGTTTGAAAAAAAAGAATTGGAAAATCTTAAAACTGACTACTCGTTGCTAGGCGAATATACAATGTTGCATTTTGTAGGTTTTGAGAATGATTTAAGTATGGAAATCAGCAAAATAAGCAGTGTGCCGTTTATTGTCGCAAGCAATGATCGAAACACGTTCTTTATATTAGAAAAAGATACCAAAAATATATTGAACTTATGGCATGATGCTTTAATATTGGAGGAGAAAAATGAATTTAGTTAATATTTATACAGCATTGATTACACCTTTTGACCAAGATGAACAAATTGACTATACCGCCTTTACAAAGTTGCTGAAAAAACAATATGAGGCGGGAATTCGTGGTTTTTTAATTTCGGGAACAACCGGTGAATCACCTGTCTTAAACTTTGAAGAAAAGAAATCCTTGGTGATGTTGGCTAAAAGCTTATATCGGGATATTTCAATTATGTTAGGCGTAGGTGGCAATGATACCAAGAAATCACTTGCCGAAATAGAGGCATTTAATGCTATGGAAGAAATTGATGCCTACTTATGCGTTGCACCTTATTATAATAGACCTAGTCAAAAAGGTTTATACGAACACTTTATGGCACTTGACCAAGCGACAGTTAAACCTATGATTCTATACAATGTCCCTAAGCGTTGTGGAATAGAAATAGAGCCTATTACGATTGTATCTTTATTGGTGGATTCTAAACATATTGTCGGCTTAAAACACGCTTCAGATCGTTTAGAAACACTAACCATTGTTAAGCAAATGGTGCCTGAAGCTATTTTATTTGCCGGTGATGATCACGCCTTATATGAAAGCTTGTATCATGGAGCAGATGGTGTAATTTCAGTTGTCAGTCATCTTATCCCACATTCAATTATGCAAATGGTTGAACATTTTGATTTATTGCCTAATTTAGAGCCATTAGATGATTATATTAAGATGATTGCTAAATACTGTTTCATTGAATCCAGTCCATCACCTGTGAAGTATTTATTGTCTAAACAAGGCTTGATTCAAAATGTTTTAAGATTACCACTTGTCCCATTAAGTCAAGAAAATCAAGAGATATTAGATCTTTTATTGGAAAATGATGTCTTTCACTGATAAATAGTGTATAATGGTATTCAGGAAGTGAGAAGATATGAAAAAAAGATACTTGAAGACCATTTATATATTGATGTTTGGATTGACATTGGCCTTTTCTTGTGTGCTTATACGCTTGGGTTATATCTTGATTTCTCAAAGAGATGACTATACAAGTAAACTTCATGAATATCAAATAGGAACTTTATTAGAAAGCGAAAGTGAATAAAAGATATTAAGCCGGTCTTATTTGACCGGTTTTTTTGATAATTTAGCTTATATCTTAAAAAAACACTAGAAATTATGTTAGAATTGTGCTATTATATTTTGCGTACAAAAAAGAGGGACTTGGAGGTGCAACAATGAGAGATAACATTATTTTTAAATGTACTGTATGCGGTGAAGAAAACTACATCGGCACTAAGAATAAGAGAAAACACCCAGATAGAATGGAAGTCAACAAATTCTGTCCAAGATGTAATAAAAAGACAGTTCATAAAGAAAAAAAATAGCCACCTGTGGCTTTTTTTTATTATCAGAGGGGTATAACGCCGTTATCTAAGCAATATAAAGAAATGAAGTTTAAAAGGAGGTAAATCATGTTAAAGAAATTAACTGTAGGAAGTTTTCAAAGTAATTGTTATATTTATTATAATTTAGACAACAAAAAAGCTTTAGTGATTGATCCGGGCGATGAGCTATCCAAAATTGAACGTTTTTTGAAACAGCATGAATTAGAAGTAGAAGCGATTTTTTTAACCCATGGGCATATTGATCATATTTCGGCTTTACATGGATTACATATGCACTATCCAAATGCTAAAGTCTATATTCATGAGGAGGATTATCCGTTTTTGCTAGATGCACGATTGAATTTATCAAGCGGTATGCTCCAAGTCCCGTTTATCTACAAAGATGAAGTCATAAAATTAAAAAATCAGGATTGTATTTTTGCCTTAGATCAAAAAATCGTTTGCTTGCATTTTCCGGGGCACACACCGGGTTCTTGTATGTATGCCTTTGAAGAGGAACGTTGCCTATTTTCCGGAGATGTTTTGTTTGCCGGTTCAATTGGTAGATATGATTTACCACTAGGAAGTCATGCCGATACAAAGGAGAGTCTGCTAAAAATTAAGTCCTTAGATGTAACTTATAAATTATATCCAGGGCATGGTGAAGCCTCTAGTATCGAACAAGAATTAAAGACAAATCCATTTTTAAGATAACTGTTTCTAATTGAAACAGTTTTTTATTTTTCTTAAAGTCTATAGTGCTTTAAACAGATAGAATAGATATGAAAGGGGGAGCCAGATGGAAAAAGAATTTGAGCTTTTAATCACAGAAGTTTTAAGGCAAAAAGCGACGGACTTGCATTTCAAATCAAAATTTAAACCATTGATCGAGATGAGGAAAAAAGGGGAGATCGTTCCCTTGAAAGAGTTAGCTTTAGAACCGTATCAGAAATTGATGGCTTATTTGATATATCGAGCCAATATTGACTTAAATCATCATCTTCAGCCTCAAACAGGTGCTTTTAGTTTAAAAAAACATTATTTTAGATTATCTTACTTACCTAGTCAACATGATGTTCATCTTGTTTTACGTTTATTAAATCACCATCAAAAAATTACCTTTGCCAACTTAGGAGAAGACAAAGCAACTAAATCCAAATTAGCTAAATTATTAAAAAAGGATAATGGATTGATCGTTGTTTGCGGCCCTACCGGCTCGGGAAAATCAACGACATTACACGCTTTTTTAGATGAAATTGCCAAAACAGATAAAAAGAGTCTAATGACAATAGAAGATCCTATTGAGATTTATCATGAAGGTGTTGTTCAAATACAGGTCAATGAACAAAATCAATTGGATTTTGCGGCAATTCTTAATCAAGTTTTACGTCATGATCCAGATGTTGTGATGATTGGGGAGATACGTGATGAAAGAAGTGCTAGTATTGCTTTACGTTTAGCCTTAACCGGACACTTGATTTTGACAACATTACATACCTATAGTGTCAAAGGAGCTTTGATAAGGCTAGAAAACTTAGGCTTGAATTTAGATGATTTAAAAGAAATTTTAAAAGGAATTATTTTTCAAAGACTTGTCTATTCTAAAGAGCAAAGCGAGCCCCATGTCTTTTTTGAAATAGCGGCTTCGCAAGACTTAAAAACTTTATTAGAGAGTGGAAAGGTCACTTATCCTTTGATGAGCGAAGTATTATACAATAGCATTACTCAAGGAGTTGTTACTTATGAAGAAGTCGAAGCCTACCTTGATTGAAGATGATTTAGATATTTTAAAAGATTTATTAGAACAAGGTTATCCTTTATTAGAAAGTTTAGATTTATTAGTTTCATATCAACCAAACAAAGCTTTCAGTCATTTAAAAATATTACTTTTAGAAGGTATGGATTTAAAAGAAGCGTTGCGATATTTTCAAATTGATAGTTTATGGCTTGAATATTTTGTCTTTATTTCTAAATTTGCAAGCTTAAGTGAAGCGATGCAAGGGGCAAGTGCACTTTTAAAGACAAAGAAGCGTTTTATCAATATCTTAAAAAAACGTCTAACTTATCCGTTATGTTTAATCTGTGCCATGTTTTTATTTGCCATATTAACCTCAAAAGTGATTTTACCGCAAATGTTGACGTTACTTGCTTCCTTTGACCAAAATGTAAGTATGTCATTAGGTTTTAAGTTGGTATTGTATCTACCTTTTGTCATGATGCTTGCTATCTTGTGTCTAGTTTTATTCATCTTTGATATTTATAGATGTATTTCACAAAGAAACTTTCAGAAATTACAGAAGAAATTACAAAATAAATATTATAATACTAT
>CAJUOR010000019.1:12595-26237 GCA_910588165.1 uncultured Thomasclavelia sp. | reverse complement strand
TATACGCAAAATTTATTTAAAACCAGTGATATTCAGTAAATTGTAGAAGATATTGATCAGGCTAAAAATATTGTGTTTTTAGGTTTTAACTTCAGTCAAATGGTTACGAGTCAGCTACGCAGTACCTTAACAGCTTATAAGAAATCAGCTATTGCGAAATCAAGTGAAAAATTACAGTTTTTAAGCTTGCGTGAAGTGACAAAAGATGATTTAATTATTTTAACCTCTATTACAGGCAATTATTTTCGCTTTAGACCTGAGATGGCGGCTCTATTTAAACAAAGTCCGGCTAAAAAAATTGTGATTACGCAAGATTTGGATTTGGCGAAGTGTTATCATGCCGACAAAGTGATTTCGGTAGGGAAGCAAAATACATCATATATAGGCAAGTTTTCTGTAATGATGGTTTATGAAATGATTGAAATGTTTTTTGAAGCTAAGCATAAAAATGAATCAAGAAGAATAAATTACAATATTTAGGGAGGATATTCAATGGATTTAATAGAATTACTTAAAGTCATATTTTTAGGAATAGTGGAAGGCATTACGGAGTGGTTGCCGATTAGCTCGACAGGACACATGATTTTAGTTGACGAGTTTATTAAATTAGATGTCAGCGAAGCCTTTATGCAAATGTTTTTAGTTGTTATTCAGTTAGGAGCGATACTGGCTGTTGTTGTATTATATTTCAATAAATTATGGCCTTTTGTTTATCGCCCTGAAGTTCGTATGCCAGAGCCATTGCGTGATCAAGGCATCTTATCACGCTTATGGGATAGATGCTTATATGTTTGGTATAAATTTTGCGATGAAGAAAAATTTGATTTATGGTTCAAGATTGCCTTTGCTTGTTTACCTGCGATGGTTGTTGGATTGTTATTTGATGATTTTATTGAACAGCACTTCAATAACTGGTTTGTTGTTAGCTTGATGTTGATTATTTACGGTGTTTTATTTATTTGGATTGAAAATAGCGGAGTTTCTAATCACCCACGTGTTAAGAAGTTGTCAAGTTTAACTTATCGTGTTGCCCTAGCTATCGGAATCTTTCAAGTTTTGGCAGTCATTCCGGGAACTTCACGCTCAGGTGCTACGATTTTAGGTGGTATGCTGATTGGGACAAGTCGTTTGGTTGCAACAGAATTTACTTTCTTCTTAGCAATTCCCGTTATGTTTGGTGCCAGCTTGTTAAAGATTGTGAAATTTGGGTTTGTCTTTACTTCTCAAGAGTTAATGATTTTAGGTATAGGAATGGTAGTAGCGTTTATTGTTTCTATCATTGCCATTAAGTTCTTGCTAGACTATATTAAGAAAAATGATTTTAAGGTTTTTGGCTATTATCGCATTATATTAGGTATTATTGTCTTAGGCTACTTTGGTGTTCAAGCCTTCATTTAAACAAGGAAAGCTGTGATTTGATATCGCAGCTTTTTTAAGTTAAAGTTAAGAATAATTTAATGGAGAAGAAAAGCTTTTCATGTATAATCAAAGAAAAGAAACATAGTTTAAGAATAAAGGGGCTGATGATATGTGGAATGTATGGTTTATGGTATGGGTAGTGCTACTTTTTATTGTACTATTATTTGGAATATTTAAAGAATATAAAGATAATCGCCATTTAGAACGTTATCTCTCACCTTTCAAAGCTCATCTATGGTTTTTGATTTTTTACTCCTGTTTCTTTAATTATTTGAATGCAATACTTTATACGAAGCTATCATTTTTGGAAAATCTAATAGGAGCTAGTCTTAATTTGGTTTTGGCGATGATTATCATATTTGTTTATTATCCTAAAATGTCCAAGGCTTGCTTGCTGTTTTTTATGAAAAGATACAGTATTTTGTTGGTGGTATGTTTCATGAGTTTAATGGTTAAATATGGTTATTTAGGCATCTTGGTCGTAGGTGCGATGGAGATTATTTTAGAGCTTTATATGTTGCAAAGAAGAAAAGTTTAGGCAGAAGCTATCGCTAAGATGGTTTCTTTTTAACGATAAAATCATTGTGTTTCTTTCAAGGTTTCATGTATAATAGGAAAGAATGGGGGAGATGAATTTGAAAATACTCGCAAGCGATTATGATGGAACATTGTTTTTTGGTGAGGAAGAACCTAACTTTCGAGAAAGGGATATTAAAGCGATTCAAGAATTTCAGAAGGCAGGGAATCTCTTTGGAATTTGTACAGGTAGACCATATCAAGGGATTACTTCTTTTATACCTCAAAGTATTCATTTAGATTTCTATATTTTAAATAGTGGGGCAGTTGTCATAGATCAAAAGGGTAAGGAAATTTTAAAAATGGCTATCCCGTTGCAGACTTTTCAAGAAATGTGGAAGATTTATCCTGATTTACCTTATTTTGTCATGACAGAAGATAAAATGTATGTCAGAGAATTGTTAGGAGATAAACCGTCTAATGATCGTATGAGGATTTTTGAAAAGCCTCTGGATTTGGCAGGTAAAGAAATATTAGGTATCTCTTTTCACGTAGATGAAGATGAAGAACTTCGAAAAATTTTAACAACATTACAGCAGTTTCCAACCCTTTCTGTTTTCCAAAACCGTAATGATATTGACTGTGTGGCTGCCGGTTGTTCAAAGAGCACCGGTTTGAAGGCGTTGCAACAACACTTGAACTTAAATGATCAACAAGTTGCCTGTATTGGTGATTCTTATAATGATTTGCCGATGCTAAGAGGCATACAGGAGAGCTTTACTTTCCACACAAGTCCGGAAGTTGTTAAGGCATCTGCGAAATATTTGGTTGATGATATTGCCATGTGTATCCAAAAGCTATTAAAGGCATCTTAATGAAAAAGGAGAAAACAAATGATTAGAGAAATTGTTAAGGATCCTTTGTTTTTAAGTAGGGTATCGGAAAAGGCGGATAAAAACGATGAAGCCATTGGTTTGGACTTATTGGATACACTACTGACCAATCAAGAGAGATGCGTAGGCATGGCAGCCAATATGATTGGTTTTCTCAAAAATATTATTGCATTTCAAAATGAAGATGCCTCTTATACGTTGATGTATAATCCCGAAATTATCCAAACATATGGACAACCAAAGTTAAAACTTGAAGGTTGCTTGTGTCATCCTACACAAAAAGAAGCAAGACGTTATGATAAAATTAAAGTCCGTTATTTAGATTGGCGGTTCAAATTAAAAATTTCTACCTACAGTGGTTTTACTGCTCAGATTATTCAACACGAAATCGATCACTGTCATGGGATTTTGATTTAAGGAATGTTGTGGAACGGTAGAAGCAACACAAAAAATGAATTTTAAGACAAAATAAAAGGCTACTTGGGCAAATTTTAAACTTGCCTAGTAGCCTTGTTTTATTAATCGTTACTTAAGTCTGCGCCGTTAGAAGCAATGACTTTTTTATACCAGTTGAATGATTTTTTCTTTGAACGTTTAAGTGAACCGTTACCTTTATCATCCATATCGACATAAATGAAGCCATAGCGTTTTTTCATTTCACCTGTGCCGGCTGATACCAAGTCAATACAGCCCCAAGGTGTGTAGCCCCATAATTCAACTCCGTCAATATCAATAGCTTTCTGCATTTCCGCAATGTGTTTAGCCATATAGTCAATACGATAGTCATCGTTGATAGAGCCGTCTTCTTCGATAGTGTCAATTGCACCTAAACCGTTTTCCACAATCATCATCGGTAATTGGTATTTATCCCAAATCTGATTTAAAGCGACACGGATACCTACCGGGTCAATTGGCCAACCCCATTCACTTTCACTTAAGTATGGGTTTTTAGCTCCACCCATTTGATTACCACCGGTTTGTTGTCCTTCTTTAACTGCTTGAACAGTTGTAGAGTTGTAGTAACTGAAACCGATATAATCAACTGTACCTGCCATTAAGTCAGCATCATCAGTTGGTGCTTTTTCAATAGTGATACCTTTTCTTTCATATTCTTTTAATTTATAAGCCGGATAGTAACCACGACATTGAACGTCCATCCAGAAGTGTTTGAAGCCATGTCCAAATTCGATTTCTCTCATGACATCATCCGGATTACAAGTATGTGGGTAAGTTACAATGTAGGCAATCATCATACCAATCTTAAAGTCCGGATTGATTTGATGTCCTAATTGAACAGCTTTAGCACTTGCCACTAAAATATGATGTAAAGCTTGTGCTTGTTTTTGAGGGTTAGAAATTTCCTCGCTAATACCGATATTACTAAAAGATTTACAGAAGTTAATTTCATTGAAAGTCATCCAATATTTAACTTTGTTTTTGTAGCGGTTGAAGATAACTTCACTATAATGTAAGAAGAAATCAATTGTCTTTCTATTAGCCCAACCATCATATTTAGTTGCTAAGTACAATGGAATGTCAAAGTGAATCATTGTTACAACTGGTTCGATGCCGTATTTTAAACATTCATCGAAAACGTCATCGTAGAATTTTAAACCTTCTTCATTAGGTTCTTGTTCATCACCTTGTGGGAAAATTCTAGACCAGTTAATAGACATACGGAAGCAATTAAAGCCCATTTCCGCAAATAAAGCAATGTCTTCTTTATAATGATGATAGAAGTCTGTAGCGACATGGCTTGGATAGTAGATGTTTTCATCGACATAAGCAATAGCATCCGCAGGTACTTCTTCATGACGGGTAATCAACTTTTTAGTTCCGTCAGCTAATTGAATTGAAATGCATCTAGGTGTATTTAAACTTCCGTCTGTAATAACATCGGCTGTTGCCAAGCCTTTACCGCCGCTTAAATAACCACCTTCATATTGATTGGCAGCAGTTGCACCGCCCCATAAAAAATTCTTAGGAAAACTCATTTTCGCAACCCCTTTCTTTTCCATGACTTAATTATAACATAAATTATCAGATGATGTTAAGAAAAAGTGGACTTGTTCAAAATATGAAAAAGTCCGCTTTGTTTTTTTATTGAACACCGACACTCATTGTTTCAGGTAATGTAGAACCGCCATCAATGACAATGCCTTGAGCTGTAATATAGCTTGCTTCATCGCTTGAAAGAAAGGCTGCTAATTCACCTAATTCCTCAATTTTGCCTAAACGCCCCATTGGAATACCGGCACGAATGCCTTCAATTACACTATCCGGATTGGAACTGTCACTTGTTTTTGCTATACCTTCCACCATCGGTGTCATAATATATCCCGGTAAAATAGCATTGACACGAATATTGTGTTTAACCATTTCTGCCGCCAAGCCTTTGGTAAAGCCCATTAAGGCAGCTTTTGTTGTCGCATAAGCAACTTCACCGGGATCGGCGACCATCGGACCGGTCACACTTGATAAGTTGACAATAGCTCCTTTTTGATTTTTTATCATAGTAGGGACAACGGCTTTAGCCATATTCCATGCTCCTTTAATATTGATGTCAAGATGAGCATCTCTTAACTCATCAGAAGTATTCATGAATGTATCGAGCCAAGCAATGCCGGCATTGTTGACAAGTATATCAATTGTACCGTATTTTTTCAAAATATCTTCCACACAAGTAGCAATAGTTGTTGTGTCACGCACATCGCACACATAACCGCTGACCTCATAGCCTTCCTTTTGTAATACTTCGCAAGTTTCGTGAACCTTATCGCTATAGTCAATAATCGCAACTTTTGCTTTATATTTCAAAAACACTTTTACAATACCTAAACCATTTCCCATGGCACCACCGGTTACAATCGCAACTTTATTTTCTAATTTCATTTCTTAGTCCTCCTTTATTGTCTACATTATAACATTAAGTGAATATTTTCACAATACAAATTCATTATCTATTGGATTTTGCTTAATGAGTGATAGGATTAAGATCTATCCTATTTTAAATTATACACTTGCAACTTGAAGTTTAGTATGAAGATGATATAATAAATCCATTGAGGTGATAAAATGAGCTGGGAATTAGAATTTTTATTATGGTTGCAACATATTTTTTCAGCGGATTGGTTAAAGACTTGTATGATTTTAATCACGCTGTTAGGTAATGCGGGTTTAATTTGGCTTATGATGATTAGCTATGTAGGGTTTGTCAAGAAAGAAAAAAGGCAAGCAGTTGTGTTGCTTGCAGGATTAGTTTTAGTTGCAGTTATCGGTAATTTAATTATTAAGAATATTTTTATGCGCTCCAGACCCTTTGAGGTTTATCCTTATGTAGATCTATTGATTAAAGCGCCTAAAGACTTTTCTTTTCCGTCAGGACATACTTCAACTTCTTTTGTTGTGGCAACAATTTTGGGCTATTATTACCCTAAGCAAAGAAAGTATGTTTTCTTATTGGCAAGCTTGGTTGCTTTATCACGCATGGTTTTATTTGTCCATTTCCCAACGGATATTTTAGTTGGTTTAGTTTTAGGTTTAGCCAGTGGCTATTTTATGATAATGTTAGACCAAAATGGCTGGTTTTCTAAATGGTTGAAATTCTAGTAGTTTAAAATAGCTTTGATTTGACTGAAAACGGCATTTTCGGCTTGGGGATTGGTACTTAACACCTCAACTAAGTCGATAATCGGTTCTTTAATGATAATACCATCGGCATAAATCTCATCTTCAAGATGGTGAAACTCTTGTAATGTTAAAAGTGCATATTTAGATGGAATTGCCTGATAGGCGTTGACATCAAAGCACAAAATCGCATGATGACTATGCGAGAGGATTAAACCAAGGCGTTCCTTTGAAGCGGTTAGTGTATGTAGAAGTGTGATTTGGTAATGAGAAGCGTATGGTAAGACTTCGTTTTCATGTTCGATTGGTAAATCTAAAATGCAAAGGGCTTGAATACCGGCTTGCTTGGCATGATGAAAAAATTTCTCGATACCATAAGTAAAGATTTGATTGAAATAAAGCTCTGCAATGATGGGACAATTAACTTCTTCTTTAAATTTTGTCAACATTTTGAATATATCTTTTGTATGAATAAGATTTTCTAAAGCTCTGACATGGGCTTTTTGTGTAAGCGGACTTCCAGCCATAGGATCAGAGAAAGGTAGAGCTAATGCAATTGCCGGTGCAAATTTACTGGCGTGAAGAAGCAATCTATAGGTCGTATCTAAATCAGGATCCCCTGCAATAAAATAAGGAATTTTAATCGTCATTTATGCCACCTCCAAATATTGAATAAGTTCGGGTACATCTTTATCGCCCCGACCGGAAAGATTGACAACAATAATCTGTTTTTGGTCAAGCGTAGGGGCTAATTGAATCGCATAAGCTAAGGCGTGTGAGCTTTCAATTGCCGGGATAATACCTTCGGTTTTAGAAAGTAAGGTGAAAGCTTCAAGTGCTTGTTTGTCTGTAATAGGAACATAACTAGCTCTTTGATTTTTATGCAACATGGCGTGTTCCGGACCGATGCCCGGATAATCTAAACCGGCAGAGATAGAGTAGACAGGCGTAATTTCACCATCACTATTTTGTAGGAAATAAGATTTCATACCATGTAATACGCCAATACTTCCTTTGGCTAAAGTAGCAGCGTGTCTAGTGGTATTAACACCTTCACCGGCAGCTTCCAATCCGATGAGCTTGACATGAGGTTCATTGATAAAATCATAGAAAGCCCCAATGGCATTACTGCCACCACCGACACATGCTAGAATATAGTCAGGCAAACGTCCCTCCGTTGCCATGATTTGTTCCCTGATTTCTTCGCCGATAATCTTTTGAAAATCACGCACAATCATAGGATAAGGGTGAGGACCGACTGCTGATCCTAAGACATAGAAGGTATCTTGGGCATGGGTGGTCCAATAGTTCATCGCCTCATTACAAGCATCTTTCAGTGTTCCCGTCCCACTTGTCACAGCTTTGACTTCACTTCCCAGAAGTTTCATTTTAAATACATTTAAAGCTTGGCGTCGCATATCTTCTTCGCCCATGAAAACAATACAGGACATACCGAATAAAGCAGCGATTGTCGCTGTAGCAACACCATGCTGTCCGGCTCCGGTTTCGGCAATAACTTTCGTTTTGCCCATTCTTTTAGCTAATAGGCATTGCCCGATGACATTATTGATTTTGTGAGCACCGGTATGGTTTAAGTCCTCGCGTTTTAAATAGATTTTAGCGCCGCCTAAAACTTGAGTTAAATGCTTAGCTTCATAAAGCAAAGACGGGCGTCCGATATAATTTTTTTGATATGATTTTAGTTCTTCGACAAATGAGGGATCATCTTTTAATTCTTGATAACTTTCTTCTAATTCATTTAATGCGTTCATGAGTGCCTCTGGGGCATACTGACCGCCAAATTCTCCATACATTCCTTTCATAGTTGTTTCTCCTTTGACTTTAGTTTACACAATCGTTGATAAAATAAAAAACTCCGTCCTTTCATTAGGACGAAGTTATATTCGCAGCCACCTAATTTGTCTTTTTAATCATGTAAAAAAACATATTCAGAATACTATCATACTCCTAGCCCTTTAACGCTGGCTTGCGGCTTAACTACTTGCCTAGGCTTTCATCTTGCTTCTAGCAAGAACCATTCGATTGATTTCTCCCGTCCTTTTTCCACCCTCAAGGACTCTCTATCGGTTGAAGCTTCAATTTACTCTTTCTTGCTCAACGAATTTATGTTATAAATTTATTATATGCCTAATTTCAGGTATGTCAATATAAAAATTAAAAGTTTGTAGAAAGCGCTTAAATTTTATGCTATAATAAACGTTAGAAATGGAGGGTGAATTATGCCATTTGTCGTAGTTGCGAAATTTATTCATTTGATGATTCCGCTTTTGGATTCTAAAGAGGATATTTATTTTATTAAAAGAAAAGGACCTAAGGGGTATTTCTATTATACGGGCAATAAAAGTTTGGAGGAATTGTTGCCGTGGGCAAAAAGAATCGTCAAAGAGGAATTGAGTAGTGTTTATATTTTAGACTGTTATGGGCTGTATAATGGGATGATGGATTTTGTTGCTTATTTGCCAAAGGAACAAAAAGATAGACATCCTTACTACAACAATCCGAAAAAAGAGTTAAGCGATGAGGAAATCGAAGCCTTTTTAGTAGCTAAAGGGTTAAATTAAAATGCAGGGAAACCTGCTTTTTTTATTGATGTATAATATTGTCGGGTTTAAAAGAAATGATGAATGAGATTGCGTCTAAAAATGTTGCATTTAATGGAAATATTCCCCTTTTTAAGATAAGTGGAAAAAAAGACTTGCTTAATTGAGAAGAATGTGTTAATTTAAAGATACCTCATGACTTGATAGAGGCGCAACAATGAAAAGTAACTTATGATAGGTTGGAAGCTGTTAAGCATAAGTGAAAGGCAAAGTTGCCGAAGTGGTTAGTTACCAAGCTAATTGCTGGGGGCAGGTTGAATAAATCTGTCACTGTCTTTGTAATGGATAGATTACAAAGGAGTACTATCTTAAGGCATCTAAGGATTAGAATGATTATTTTCGTCTTTACATGTTTTAGGATGTAAAGGCGTTTTATTTTAATTTTTTAGAGGAGAGGGATTAAAGTGGAAAAGAAAAAAAGAAAATTTAGAATGCCCCATACCTACGTCATTATTTTTGGTATCGTCGTATTGTCGATGATATTAGCGAATATCGTTCCGGCAGGGGAATTTGAACGTGTAGTTGATGAAATGGGAAATACAGTTGTTGTAGCTGATTCCTTTCAGTATTTGCCAAAGATTGGTTGTAGTTTGTTTGATATGTTTGTCTTCATTCAACAAGGCTTTATTTCCGGAGGACAAATTATCTTCTTCATTATTTTTGCCTATGCGTTTGTTTATATGTTAATTAAAAACGGCACATTCGATGCAGTTATCGGTGCTATTTTAAGACGTATCGGTGATCGTATTCAGTTGATTATTCCTGTATGTATGATTGCATTTGGAATTCTAGGCTCTACGATGGGGATGTCGGAAGAAACTTATGGCTTGCTTCCTATCTTTATTTCTATTGGAGTAGCGTTAGGTTATGATGCGATTGTCGGCGGGTCTATTGTCTATGTAGCTGTATCTGTCGGTTTTGCGGCTGCAACGATTAACCCATTTACAATTGGGGTTGCCCAACAAGTATCAGGTGTACCGTTATTTTCAGGTATCGAATATCGTATTTTATGTTTTGTAGTTTATATGTCAGTAACTATTCTTTATGTTTGGCGTTATGCGAAGAAAGTTAAGAATAATCCTGAAAAATCAATTCTTCACGGTCATCAGATGGAATTGATTGAAGTTGGTTCAAAAGAGGAGTTAATGTCTAAGGAATTTACATTTGTTCAAAAGGTATCAAGCTTCTTATTTATATTTACGATTGGTATGTTAGTGTATGGAACAATCGTTTTAAAGTGGTATATTGATGAAATTGCCGCATTGTTTATCATTATGATGCTTGTCGTAGCTGTTATTTCTAAATTCTCACCAAATCAAATAGCTGAATATTTCATTGAAGCAGCTAAAGACATGATGTTTGGTGCATTGATTGTCGGCTTATCACGTGCTATTCCGACAATTATGGAAAATGCTAAGATTATTGATACCATCGTTTATGCATTATCTCAAGTTTTAATGAATTTCCAAGGCTATATGAGTGCTATCGGTATGTTGTTTGTACAGAATATTATTAACTTCTTCATTCCTTCCGGTGGAGGACAAGCTTTAGTAACAATGCCGATTTTAGCACCTGTTTCCGAAATGGTTGGCTTAAGTCGTCAAGTTGCGGTTTTAGCTTATCAGTTCGGTGATGGTTTCTCAAATATTTTCTGGCCTACATCAGTCTTTATGATGTGTGGAATTATGCGTATTCCGGTGGATAAATGGTATAAGTTTATTACGCCATTGTTTGGTTTATTGTTTATATGTGAGATTGTATTATTATTAGCTGCCGTTATGATTGGCTATTAGTGAGGTGTGATTATGGAATTGAAAAATCGTTTATATCAAATTGTTGATGAAAAAATGCCTATTTTCCAAGAGGTGCGTGATTACATTTACGATCACCCGGAATTAGGTAATCGAGAATTTATATCAAGTCAATATTTAGTTGAAAAGATGCGAGCTTTGGGGTTTGAGGTAACTTATCCTTACGGTGGTTTAGAAACAGCCTTCAGAGCTGAGTTTAAAAATGGTGATGGGCCTAAAGTATGTTTTATGGCAGAATATGATGCTTTACCGGGATATGGTGAAAACGGCGAGGATAATGCCCATGCTTGCGGTCATAACTGGATTGCTGCTTCGACTTTAGGTGCTGCTGTTACTTTGGCAGAGATGAAAGATGCTTTTAGTGGAACGGTTGTTTTAATCGGAACACCGGCTGAAGAAACAACAGGCGGTAAATGTGACTTAGTTAATCATGGCTGTTTTGATGATATTGATGCGGCGATGCAAATGCATTTAGGTTCTGATAATGCGATTGATATTATTTCTTTGGCAATGGATTCCGTAGAATTTAACTTCTTTGGGAAAGCCGCTCATGCTGCCGGTGCACCTGATCAAGGCATCAATGCCCTAGATGCTGTTCAGTTGACATTTGCGGGAATTAACGCTTTAAGACAACATATTAAAAGCGATGCCCGTGTTCACGGTATTGTGACGAAAGGTGGAACAGCTGTTAATACCGTACCAGATCGTGCAAGCTGTCAATTCTATATTCGAGCTAAGACAAGAGCTTATGTTGAAGAGTTGACAGAAAAGATTATTAACTGTGCTAAAGGTGCTTGTTTAATGACAGGAGCAACTTTAGAACATCATTTCTTTGAAAATTCATATGATGATTTAGTATATCATGCTAATCTAAAGAAGATGTTACGTGCTAACTTGGAGGATTTGGGAATTACCGAATTCAGACCGGCTAGTCTTGAGGCATCAGGGTCAACAGATGTAGGGAATGTTTCTCATCGTTGTCCGACAGCGTATTGTGAAATTGATGTAGAAGCTGATGAACCGGCATTTGCCCATGATATTAAATTCTTGAATTACGTTCACGGAAGCAAAGCCGATAAAACATTGAATATTGCCACAAAAGCAATGGCATATACAGCTTTGCAAATCTTCTTAAATCCGGAAGTTTTAAAATAAGCAAGAACCGTTAGGTCAATGTTGGCTTAACGGTTTTTAAATGGATTGGTTTATATGAGGTTAGGAAGATACATGGATTTACTTAAATTTGTATGTTATAATCATGGTTAGAATATCCTTATGCTAGAAAAGAGAAGCTGTTTTTGCTGTTTAGACAGCTAAGCGGCTTATTGCTTCTTGGCTTTTCACTTTCTAGCTAGTCAAAGTTATTTATATATCATGTTAATTTTTTAGAAATGGTGTAAATTCTTGAAAATATGATTTATTCGGTCTAAAATGAAGATGCGGAGGTGAGCTTTATGGTAAAGAAACAAAATAAGAAGTATCTGTATAAGTGGATGAGCTTTGCGGAAAAAGAAGCCCCTCTTTTAGAAACATACCTTAATCAGATGGCTCAAGAAGGCTATGAAATTACGAAGATAGCCCGCTACTATTTACGTTTTAAAAAAGTTGCTGAACCAAAACCTCATTATTATGTGCGTAGTTATCGTAAACACTATGTCGGACATTTATATTGGCAATTTTCTGATACACCTTTAGCACCTTCTAAAAGTTATGGTTCAAGAAAAGTTTATCATTTGTCTATTTTAATAGCTTTAGCTGTGCTTTTGGCAGGTTCAATATTTTATTTACCTCACCTCAACTATCGTTTATTATATTCTGATGGTGCTTTAGCCCTTGTCTTTAGTTTACCGTTTTTCGCTTTTAGTTTCTTTTTAGATTTCTTAGGACGTTTTTTTGACAGTTGCTCTCATCATCAAAAGCCCCGCTTTAAATTGAAGTTTGCTTGCTTTAGAGCTTTGTTTTTAGGTATCAATATGTTCTCTAGGTACTTTGTTTTGATGGTTTTAATTATCCCCTTGTTTTTAAAGGAATTGCATTTACCTGTGGTATTCATTATTTTGACAGTTGTCATTTATGAAGTGGCTTCATATTACTTACCGGATAAGTATCGTGCTTATTCGTTGATTGCATCTTTTTTGATGGCACTCATGACTTGTTTAGGATTAAGTATGATTCAAAAGGTTCAACCTTATCATAAGAATACAGTCAATTATGAGAATTTGACACTAATGCGTTTAAGTCATTTAATTGATCAAGAAGATTTTGACGAGTCACAAAATTACTCACGTCAAGTTCATCGCTATACTTCCACAAGTTTATATGTTCCTTTTTATTATCAGCGCTCTGAAACAATGTCGCTACTAAATCAAAAAAATCCTTCTTATAAGTCGGTATGTACCTTTACGATTTGTAAAGATGAAGATACTGCCAAAAGGATTTATGCCGGCATGATTGCGGACTATGAACAATTAGAAGAATATGAATTAGAAGGTGCTAAGCAGGCTCATCTATTAGGGGATTTTGGCATGATTGCTCAAGTTAAAGAAAATATCTATTTTTATGAGGGTAATTTTGATATTTTGGATCAAAAAGTACGCATAGCATTCATGGATTTTATTAAAAATAATACTAAAGAATGTTTGTGATAGGGATTACTTATTATCTTTTTCTTAAATTAGAATGATTTAGAGTGTCTTTTTTTGAAAGTTTTGGTATAATGCAATTTATGAAAGAGGTGTTGCACGGTGAGAGTAAA
>CAJUOR010000019.1:0-12585 GCA_910588165.1 uncultured Thomasclavelia sp. | reverse complement strand
AATCAAACTGGCATCTCCACTTACAATTGTATATTTTATTTGTAAATCATTTCAACACGGAATTTATGCTTAGCTCTTTTCTATTATTGTTTATTGCAGCGACAGATTTCTTAGATGGCTATATCGCAAGGAAATTTAATATGGTTACAGAGTTTGGTAAATTGATGGATCCTGTCGCAGATAAATTTTTTCAATTAGCGATTGCAGTGTGTTTGATGTATAAAATTGAAGGTATGTGGATTGTTTTTATTGTTTTTATGATAAAAGAGTCAATTCTTGGTTTATGTAGCATTTACTTTTGGTTTAAACATCATCGTAAGATGGACGGTGCCATGTGGTGTGGTAAGGTTTCAACTTTCATCTTTTATTCGATGAGCTTTATTATGGCGCTGTTGCCACCACTTCCTAATCATATTTATTTTATGATGGAAGTGCTGATGATTTTAGGGCTAAGCTATGCCTTTATTGTTTACGGACAGTTTTTCATTAATTTATATAAAGAAACAAAGAAGAATAGATAAAAATAGGGCATACAGTTAAATAGCTGTATGCCTTTTAGTTTTTTAATAAAGTAGTATGTTTTTAAACTGCCACGTCTTCAGGGGAAGAGAAATGTTTTTTATTTTCGATAGCAAGCAAGATAGCTGCCAGGGCAAATGACACACCTTCTGCAATTGGCACGGCAAAGAAAATACCATATAAACCAAAGCAAGCCCCTAAAATTACAATCAGAGGAATTAACACAATAATTTGACGTGTTAAGTTTAAGAAACTTGCGATTTTTACTTTACCGACAGCTTGGAAATAATTGGACATAACAATCGCTGCCCCAGTTAAAGGTAAAGCAATAAACCAAGTCCGCAAAGCTCGTGTTCCTAATTCGAGGATTTCAGCTTCGCCATTAAACATCGAAATAATCAGCTGAGGAAACAACATGACACACGCAAAGCCGATTGAGGAAATAATCATTCCTCCTAGTGTTGCATATTTCAATGTTTCTTTTACTCTGTCTAATCTTTGAGCACCGAAATTATAACTGATTAAAGGTTGTTGACCTTGAGCTAATCCGGTGATTGGCATTAACAATAGTGTTTGGAAACTTGTGATAATGCCCACTGTAGATAAGGCAATATCCCCACCGTATTTACCTACGGTACCATTAAGGATAATATTGAGAATACTATTTGAAATCTGCATTAAAAACATCGGTGTTCCGGTGATAATAATGCCCTTAATCATACTGATATCGGGAATTAGACTGTTTTTGGTAATAGGTAAAATACAACGTGGACTAAATAAGAAAACTAATTGCCAAATGGCACTCAATAATTGACCGCCGATGGTCGCAAGGGCAGCACCTTCCATTCCCATACCGCATTGAACGATGAGGATATAATCGAATAGGATATTAAAACCGGCACCGATTAACTGACTAATCATTGCATTTTTAGGGTTACCTTGGGCTCTTGAAAAGTTATTACCGCACATTGATACGGCTTGGAAAATAGCACCATATAAAATAATGCTTAAGTAAGCACGAGCATGGGGTAGAACACTTTCGCTAGCCCCTAATAATTCCAGCATGGGAGTCAGTAAGATATTACCGACAATCGTAAAGATAGCTCCAAAGAAAACAGAAAGGAGCAATGAATTTCCCATGTAATGACGAGCTTCTTCATGTTTCTCTTGACCTAAGGCAATTGAGAAGCGGGTTGCTCCACCGTTACCAACCATTAAGCTTAACGCCATTAAAACCAATGTTACGGGAAAAGATACCGTAATACCGGCTAAGCCGACAGCCCCTAGTTGAGGTGCATTACCGATAAACATACGGTCTACAATATTATAGATAGCATTCACTAACATACCTATCATTGCCGGAATGGAAAATTCCATCAACAACTTTAAGATCTTATCATTTTTCATACGTGTTTCATCCATTTATTTTTCCACCTTTCTAGATAAAGTATCTGCACGTTCTGTCATTGTTTCTAAACTTTTTTCTAATATTTCAATTGGCATATCTTCTAATAAAACGTCCCACCAAATTCGTAATGCTTTCTGAATTTCAGGTACGATTTGATTCCCCTCTTCTGTAAGATAGAGTTGAAAGGCACGCTTATCTTGCGGATTGCGTGTTTTATAGACCACGTTATTAGCTTCTAGTTGATGAATTAAGCGTGTCGCTAGAGCTTCATCAACTCTTGTTAAGGCGCTTAAGTGCTTTTGACTGATACCGGGAGATTTAGCGATATTTAAAATAAAAGAAAAACTTGAAGACGGAATGTTTAAGTCATTAAACACAGGCTTAAGATATTTTAATTGTAAGCGATGAATACGACTTAAATATTTACCTATATCGTGATGATTTGACATATAATTTCACCTCTTGACATCATAATAGTTGACTCATCAAGCATTATATTAAAAAATGGTTGATATGTCAACCATATATGTATAAAATTATGCTCAAGTTAATATGCTATTCAAAATAAATATGATATAATAGAGAAAATAATAAGGAGTCGTGAATTATGGGTAAGGAATTGTTTGGATTGGTCGTGGCTGTTGTCGTTATGATGATTGTCATGCGATTACTTTTTTCGGAGTTGGACGGCAAGAATGCTGTGCGTAGAATGAATTTAGCTTATTTTTTGAATTTTGAAAAAAAATTTACATATACAAAAATGAAATCAACAGTAATCACTATGGTGATTTGTTTTCTGTTGTTTAGTGGCATTAGTGTTTTCAGTTCACAAGGGGTATTGATATTAGGTGTGTTTGTCTGTATTGGTATGATTGCGGATATTTTCTCTAGCTTTGTTTACCATTATTATGGGCGTCTTCGCTTTAAACAGAAAATTCAAGAAGCTAAAGACTATATGGAAAGCCTACAAAAACGTATGCAAAATCCAATTGATGAAGATGATGTATATGTTTCAGAACCAACGTATGACTTTACACGGATTGTTTCTGAATATATTTGCGATTTAGACCATTTAGCTTGTTTTTCAAATGACGGAGGCGCTTGGTTTTCAAAAATGTCAAAATATAGTCAGGTGAGCTTCTTAGTCGATGAAAAAGAAGAGGAAGCTAAAACATATTTTGCGGATACACCTATTCGTGTTACACACTTAACAAGCGATAAACGCTATCCGTTTAAGGATAAGAAAATGGATACATTAGTGTACTACAATGAAAATTTTAATCCTCAAGAAGCCAATCGTGTTTTAAAACCGGGAGGCACAGTCATTATGCATCAGCGTGGTTCGGAAAATTTAATAGAGCTTTATGCTTTCAGCGATCCTAGATTATTCAAGAATCAATGGAATTTAGCACTTTGCCGTGATGGTCTAAGAAATTACCATTATCAGATTTTAGGTGCTGATGAATATCGTGGAGAAATTCGTTTTAGAAGTGTGAATGCTTTCTATCATTATGTCAAAAAGCATTCGTTAGCCAAAATCGGTGAAGTTGAAGATAGTATCAATCAGTATTTCTTTATTGACCAAATGATTCAAAAAAATGGTTATTTTGCGATGCGTACTCATCATTTTTACGTTGTAGCAAGAAAGCAAGACGAATAGTTTTTAATACCTATCCCTATCGGATAGGTGTTTTAGATTATAATAGTACGTATAAGTAGATGATATTATATTAAAATAGTTTATATTTTAGATAAACTGTGCTATGCTTAAATTAAAGAGGTGATGTACATGAAAATGCTTCAAGTTAATCACAATACATTTCCGATTTTAAGACAGTTTATGCATTATTATATGAATGAAATTTTTGATTTCGTCAAGGATTTGGAAATGGATAGGTATGGGAACTATGTTTATGGCGGTATTGAAAGGTATTTGGCAGATAATGATTTGAAAGCTTTTCTCATTTATGATGAAGATAAATTCAAGGGCTTTTTGTTGCTGCATAAGGGAAGATATGCCCCTAGGGGATACGATTATAATATTCACGAGTTTTATATCGCTAAACCATATCGTCATCAAGGGTTAGCTCACCAAATTTTAAAGGGCTTATTTGAGGTGTATAAAGGGAAATACTTTGTGATGCAAATTGAAAAAAATACTAAAGCCATTCGTTTCTGGCATCGCTATTATGAAAGAAATGAAATAGCTTTTGTGGAAAAGCGTGTTCAAATAGACGGTGAATGGTGTTTAACTCAAACTTTTTTGATAAATTAAAACAGCTTTCTTTAGGAAAGCTGTTGCTTATTTAAAATCAAATCCATATAATCCCGATAAAAAATTCGCAGTTCGTCTTGACTGTAATTGACTTTGTTATTTTGGCGCTCTAAAAGCGCTTTTTTGATGGTTGAAATATGTTGATTACTTTTTGTTAGTGCCCATTTACCTCCATCATCTTTAGATAGAATAAGATCGTCTTTAAGATAGGCTAATGTGCGACATAGATTTAAAATATAGTAACCGGGATTTTCAAATATTCCAAATTGACCGTCTTTTAAATCTTGAAGAATGCTGTCTAAATAGGCTTGTTTAGGAATAGAAGCAAAGAGTTGTTGAGGGTTAGGTCCATAAAGCGCTATGCCTTTTTCTTTGGTTATAGTTAAATGAACCGCTAAATCATCATCATAGCCATGCATCTTTTGAGCATAAGCTAAACTGTCTTGCTTGGCTTCACATAAATACATTGGCGAAAAATGCAGTGAGTAGGGCATAGGAAAACTAGGTTTTTGAATATCTTTGCATAGGACAACACTCATTTCCAAGCCTTTTTGCGGATAATCGTCTAAATGGTTTAAGATGCTTAGCATAAGCTTATTTTTTTCTGCGTCCGCCATTTCTTCTTCGATAACAACAAGTAAATCAATATCGCTTGTTTCGGCTTGAAAACCGCCTAAACATAAAGACCCATGAAGATAAATCCCGACAAGTTTAGCGCCTAAGATTTGTTGCCATTCTTGGACTAACATTTCTAAAATCGACATCATTTCCCGGGAAATACCTTAATCTTGAATAATCTTAACATTGTTCAACCAAGTTTTGCGATGATAGTAGAGCCATAGCAACAACGCACATAATGCCCAAGTTGCCGGGAAACCGGCCATAACGAAAGTGAAATTATGTGTTATCGGAACAGCTATCGCTAAATAGATTTGCCGAACGATGACATAGCAGAAAATCATAATCAGCATCGGTGGATTAGCTACACCGGCACCTCGTAAAGTGCCTGCATATATTTGAACCATACATAAGAAAACGTAGGCGGGAATGAAAACATTCATTATCATTTTCGCATAATTGATAACTTCTTGATCACTAGAGAAAATCTGAAGGAGCGAAGTAGCATTGAAATAAACGATAATTGATAGGAAGGCTGTTACACAAAATGATAGTCCTAAAGCGGTTTTTGTTCCTTGTAAAGCTCGCTCTTTTTGTTTAGCCCCTAAGTTTTGACCGACAAAAGTCGTAATAGCTAAGCTAAAGCTCATCATCGGTAAGATAATAAAGGAATCAATTTTAGACCAAGAACTGTTGGCAGCCATGGCACTTGCTCCAAAAGAGTTAACATAGGATTGAACAATGGCATTTGAGAAAGAAACAATAGATTGTTGTATGCCGGAAGGCAAACCGATTGAAACAACTTTGTGAAGCATTTCTTTACTTAGTTTTAAGTCTTTTAAAATAATCCTGTAAGCTTCCTGACTTCTCATCAACAGCATCATGATGAGGATAGCAGAAATGCATTGAGCAATCAAAGTAGCCCAAGCGACCCCAGCGATTCCCATCTTAAAATAAACGACAAACACATAGTCTAAAACAATATTCACAATACTTGAGAAAATTAAGAAATATAACGGTCTTTTAGAATCTCCGATAGCTCGTAAAATACCGGAGCCCATATTATAGATTAAAAGACCTAATACACCATAAAAATAAATTTGTAAATAGAGTGTGGCACTATCGAATACTTCTAGGGGTGTTCCCATCCATTCAACCATTAAAGGCGATAACAAAGAACCGATAATGGTTAGGGCAATTCCAATCACAATCGTCATTGCCATGGAGGTATGAACGGCATCGTGAAGTCGACGGTAATCTTTAGCTCCGAAATACTGTGAAATAACAACGCTGGCACCGGTAGCAAGCCCCATAAAGAACCCCACTAACATATTGATAATCGGACCGGAAGCCCCTACGGCAGCTAAGGCGTTTTTACCGACAAAGTTACCTACGATGACACTATCGACAGTGTTATAAAGTTGTTGGAAAAGATTACCGATTAAAAGCGGAATAGAGAAAATAATCAATTGCTTCAGGATATTGCCTTTAGTTAAGTCTTGTTTCATATACTCGCTTCCTTTCTTTGAACACATGGCTATATCATAGCATAAAATAAGAGAAGTAGGACGATAATTAGGTTTTTTTGAAAAAAATGATAAAATCTAAATTTTAGAGATAAAGTGTGCTATAATATTTTGGAATGATGAATGCGAGGAGGATATATATGAACCTGCATGAGATTGCCCAAGCCTGTAAAGGTGAAATTCTTTGGGGTGACAATATAGAGATTAAACATATATCGACAGATACAAGAACACTAAAACAAGGTGATTTATATGTGCCATTAATCGGAGTGTCTTTTGATGGGCATCGGTTTATCGCTCAAGCTTTTGAAAAAGGTGCCGCAGCCAGCCTAACATCAGATAAGAATGTTTCCGGCAAAGCGCTGATTTATGTGTCTGATACACTTAAGGCACTTCAAGATATAGCTATGTATCAAGCTCAAAAAGCTCAAGTGCCGATTGTGGCAGTTACCGGTAGCGTCGGAAAAACCAGTACACGTGATATGATAGGTGCGGTTGTGAGTGCTAAATATAAAACATTAAAAACAGAAGGAAATTTCAATAATCATATTGGTGTACCTTTGACAATTTTACGTTATCAAGATGAACAAGCGATGGTTCTTGAGATGGGTATGAATCATCTTAAAGAAATTTCTGTCTTAAGCAATATTGCGAAGCCTGATATTGCCGTTATTACGAATGTCGGCACTGCACATATCGGATTAGTAGGTAGTCGTGAGAATATTTTAAAGGCAAAATTAGAGATTGCGGAAGGTTTGAAACCACACGGAACACTATGTTTGAATATGGATAATGATATGCTTTCTAGGTATTATGAACAGCATAAAGATGAAGCATTGCCATATCATTTAAAAACTTTTGGGATTCAGTATCCATCTGATGTTCAGGCAAAAAATGTTGTTTTAAAGGAAGATGGCAGCACTTTTGAATATCAAGGATATACATTTAGTATACCTGTACCGGGCGAGCATTTTGTTTTGAATGCTTTATCAAGTATAGCCGTAGGTGAATGTCTTGGTATTTCCTATGAAAAGATGCAAGAGGCAATCGCAACTTTCCAATTAACTAAAAATCGCATGGATTTTATTGATTTAAAAGACGGTATTAAAGTGATTGATGGCACTTATAATGCAAACTTGGATTCTATGTTGTCGAGTTTAGCTGTTTTAAGTAAGTATCCGCAAAGAAAAATTGCCGTTTTGGCAGATATGCTAGAGCTAGGTGAATTTAGCGATGATTTACACTATCAGACAGGTGAAGCTGTTGACAAGGCGCAAGTAGATATTTTAATTTGTGTCGGTAAGGCTTCTCAAAAAATTGTTGAGGGTGCTAAAAAAACGTTAATCAAACAGTGGTTTGCAAGCAATAGTGAAGCCCTCTATTATTTGAAAACAGTGTTAAATCCAAAGGATATTGTTTTAGTTAAAGGCTCAAACAGTATGCGGTTAAAAGAAATCATCAATGGTTTAAAGGAGAATGAAGAAAATGAGTAAATCTAAAGTATTAGTAGTGATTGGCGGACAATCTACCGAACATACCGTTTCCAGAATGTCAGGAACTTCAGTTGTCCGTGAATTAAATAAAGATAAATATGAAATTGATGTTGTGGGAATTGATTTGAATGGGCAATGGTACTTGTTAAATTCAAAGATTCAAGATTTCACAAAGGACAATTGGCTTGAAAAAGCTAAGGTTGTTGATGATGTTTTCGGTTTATTAAAACGCCATGACGTTATCTTTCCGGTGCTTCATGGTTTATATGGTGAAGATGGAACGGTACAAGGGCTATTTGAATTATCTAAAGTACCTTATGTCGGTTGTCGTGTTTTAGCCAGTTCAGTAGCTATGGATAAAATTTATACGAAAATGATTTTTGAAAGAGCAGGTATTCCTCAAACCCCTTCTTTGTATATCAAAAAACGCTATGATGATAAATTGGTTTTAGTTACTGAAACATTTGATGAAATTGAAGATTATCAAAGCATTGTAGCAGAAAAAATCGGGTATCCTTGCTTTCTTAAACCATCTAATTCCGGCTCATCTGTAGGTGTATGCAAAGCCAACAATCCATCTGAATTAGAAGATAAGTTGCGTTTTGTTGCCCAATATGACCGTAAGATTGTGGTGGAAAAAAATATTAACTGTATCGAATTAGAAACAGCTGTTCTAGGCAACCATGACCCTAAAGTGAGTGCGGTTGGACAAATTATGCCACATGGTGAATTCTATACGTTTGAATCTAAATATGAAGATGAAGAAAGTAAAACTTGCATACCGGCTTTAGTTGATGAAAGCATTCAAAGAAAGATTCAAGAATATGCTATCTTAGCATTCAAAGCGATTGACGGACATGGATTAAGTCGAGTGGATTTCTTCTTAGATAAAGATACAGGTAATTTGTATTTGAATGAAATTAACACTATGCCCGGCTTTACAAACATTTCTATGTACCCTGAGCTTTGGGTTTATGAAGGATATTCATATAGTGAATTGTTAGATGCTTTAATCGAATTAGCTTACGAGCGTTAGTTAAATGATATAAAAGTGCCTATTAAAAAAAGCGATTTCTTGATTTGCTTTGATGATAGGTGCTTTTTTTATTAAATGTAAAAAAGTGAGGCAATGTTGCTACTGTCTCACCTAAGATTTTTGTTTTGTTGTTTTGAATGCCTACTACTTATAAAACATTCTACATTAGCAATTTATTCGCTAATATTTCTTATGGTTGATATTAAACTGTTTGTGTTTCTAAACTAGCTTTCTTTAAGACTTGCTTATGCGTATGTGCCCATAACGCTGCTTGAACGATGGTTGTAATAATCCAGCTAATTGGGAAACATAGATAAATAATTTCAAGCGTAGGAACGATAGCAAAGACAGTCCAAATCCAAGCTAATCGAACGCCACAAATACCTAATAACATTAAAACTGTCGGTAAGGTTGATGACCCCATACCACGCATTGAACTGACATAGACATCAAGAATACCGTTGATAAATAGCCATAGAGCGACATAAGTTAGGCGAATTTTACCGACCTCGATAACCTGAGCTTCATTAGCGTATAAGCTTAAGAAGAAATCACCGAATCCCCATACAACAAATCCGACCACAAAACCGGAAATAGCTGTTAATACTAAAGTTGAATTTAGAATCTTTTTGATAGCCTCAAGGTTTTTAGCCCCGTAGTTTTGACTTGTGAAGGTAATGGTTGCCTGTGTAAATGACATCATACCAATATAGACAAATCCTTCTAAGTTAGAACCGGCACTATTACCGGCAACGATGGCTGAGGAATCAAAAGAGTTAATACTTGATTGAATAACTACATTACTGATTGAGAACACCATGCCTTGAATTCCTGCCGGAATACCGACCTTCATGATTTCCAAAGCTAAACTTGGATCTAATTTCAATTTTTTGAATTCTAAACGTGTCGCATCTTCTTCACGCACTAAAGTATAGATAATTAGAAATGCGGAAACTGCCTGAGAGATAACGGTTGCTAGGGCAACACCGGCTACACTCATTTTTAAATTGACTACAAAGAATAGATTTAAAATAACATTTAGAACACCGCTAAACATTAAAAAGTATAACGGACGTTTAGTATCACCTTTAGAACGTAGGACAGCGGCACCGAAGTTATAAATCAATAAGAAGAATGAACCACTAAAATAGATTTTCATATATAACTCGGAAAGTCCGATGATGTCCTCAGGTGTGGACATAGCCGCTAATAAAAATTTAGAGAAAAAAATACCCATTCCGGCTAAGAAAATTCCCCCACTAATTGCAATCGAAATAGATGTATGAACCGCTTTGCTAATTCGTTGCTCATCTCTACTTCCTAATAATTTCGCAATAACGACATTTGACCCTGTACTTAAACCATTAAATAAAGCTGTTAATAAAAAGACGATTGAACCTGTTGCACCAACTGCAGCAAGTGCTTGTTGTCCTGCAAATTTACCTACCACAACTGTATCAGCTGCATTAAATAAGATTTGTAAGAAGTTAGTAAACATCAATGGTACGGCAAATAAGAAAAGATTTTTCATCAAAGGACCGTTGACCATATCAATACTGTTGTTTTTACGCTTCTTTTCCACAAAATCACTCCCCCTTAGTGATTTATTATAACCTTTCTTTGTCGACTAAACAATAAAAAACAATTCTAAATTGAATATTTCATAAATCCTTTTGCGATTTTAGAATTTATTATATAATAGTTAAAAGGTGGTGATAGAGATGAAAACATTATATGTTACAGATTTAGATGGGACGCTTTTAAGACACGATGAAACATTATCCGAATTTACAATAACAACCATCAATCAGTTGATTGATAAAGGAATGGTGTTTTGCTATGCAACGGCACGTTCCGCTCATACAGCCTGCAAAGTAACACAAGGTTTAAGTACGCGTATGCCGATGATTGTTTATAATGGCGTTTTTATTAGAGATGGCAAAACTAATCTATTGAGTAATTGCTTTGATGTTGGGATTAAGGACGTTTTGCATGATTTACTTAAACATGATATTTATCCCATTGTTTATGCGATGGTTGAAGATCAAGAAAGGTTTTCTTATGTCTTAGAAAAGTGCAGTCAAGAAGCTAGAGATTTTATTGCTTCGCGCAAGGAAGACAAGAGAAATCGGTCAGTTAATGATATCCAAAATTTATATGATGGGACTATTTTTTATATCAGTTGTTTAGGCACAGAGGAGCTTTTAGCTCCATTTTATGAAAAATATAAAAATCAATATCATTGCATTTTCTCTAAGGACACCTACACGCACGCCCAATGGTTAGAATTGTTGCCCCTAAATGTTTCTAAGGCGAGTGCTGTGATGCAATTGAAAAGTTTGTTGGCGTGTGATAAAGTAGTTGCTTTTGGTGATGGTAAAAATGATATTGCCATGTTTGAGGTAGCTGATGAAAGTTATGCCGTTGCCAATGCTGTCGATGAACTAAAGCACAAGGCAACAGGTATCATTGAGTCAAATGAAGCAGATGGTGTAGCTAAGTGGCTCTTAGCGAATTATCGGATAGATGATTGTTAAATCACAAATTTTCCACAAAAGTATAAAACGCTAATTAAATTAGAAAATAAAGTTTTCTATCTAACGATATTTATGTTTTTAATAAATATCGTTTTTATTTGCGACTTTTATAATTAAAAAATATCTTTTATGCTTACGCTTTTTACAACAAAGTTTGCTAAAAGTTTAGTTTATTCATAAAATTCTTAATATATTGGAAATGAATGCTGTTTTTGCTAGGAAAATTTTCTTTTTTGGGCTGTTGAATTGTAAAAAATTCCACAAAATAGAAAGTACTAATTGAAAACGGTGTAATTTGCATGAGATAATTTTATTAAGGTGTGGGGAACAGCATCAATATTCTAACGCATATTTAGTTTGATTACAGATTGTTCTACAAGTGTTGCGAAACAAAATAAATAGAGTATTTGCCGAACTGTGTTAAAGAATTTGGTGGATTCCCGATAGCATGTAGGGTTAATTTAGGTGTAAAGAGTGTTTTGAACTATATCATTTATTTATAAAAAAGAGGTGATGCTATTGTGAATAAGAAGTTTCTATGTTTGATGATTGGAGCTATAGTTGTTATTCTTTTAGCTCTAGTCAAATCGTTAGATTTGAAACCCGCTGATGACAGTATATGGAATGATGAGCCCGTTCAACAGAATGAATTAGTTGATAAATATGATTTTGCCACGACAAAATTTGAGGTTGCTAATATTGAATTTGAGTTAGTGGGTATCAATTTATCAGATAACTTGGGTGAAATGCCAATTCCTTTGTTGTCAAGAGGTAATGACGAAATCATCATTGATGATGAAGGCAATATTATATCTGATCACATATTTTTGGAAGTTACTTATAATGTAACTAATATAGAAAAAGAAACGATATCTCACTGTGCCGGTAATATTATACTGATACTGCTCGAAGACGGTATAGGGGTTCACCTACATGAATTTTCAAGTAATAATTTTAATAGTGTCCCAACTGATAAGCAGTATATGGTGATAGAAATACAACCAAATGAGGTTAAAGAAAATTTGAAGCTTGGATTGATTATGCCAAAGGAAGAATTAGAAACATATGAATTGATGCTACGTGTCAATCCTTTCGGTAGATCAGAGGAATTAGATGGTAATGGCAAATTGATTAATAGTGATATCATCAAGTATATTGACCTAGAACCTATGT
>CAJUOR010000018.1 GCA_910588165.1 uncultured Thomasclavelia sp. | reverse complement strand
ATCTGTGCCGCGGATAAAACGGATCAGGTAATAAAGTCCTGCCGCCGCAAGGGGGAGATGCATTTCCTCCGCGCTTCCGATCAATGATGCACCTGTTGTTATATCTAAACATCTTAACGATGGTTAGAACGTTTTTTCTTGTCTTTAATCAGACATTTAGGTCCGTTTCCTATTAAATCCTGACGCTTAGCCTTAACTAATGCCTCGTAAACTAAATCGTAGTTTCTTGGGTGGCGATATTGCATCAACGCTCTTTGCATGGCTTTCTCACGTGGATCTTTTGGTACATAGACTTTCGTTTTATCACGAGGATCCATGCCCGTATAATACATCGCCGTAGATAAAGTACCGGGCGTTGGATAAAAATCTTGAACCTGCTCTGGCTGATGATGAATATCACGTAAATACTCCGCTAATTCAATTGCCGCATCTAAATCACTTCCCGGGTGAGAACTCATCAAATAAGGAACTAAATATTGATTTTTATGATACGCATCATTTAAACGATAATACTTCTCCACAAACTTCATATATAATTCCTTGTGTGGTTTGCCCATTTTGTCCAAAACTTTAGGACTGATATGTTCAGGAGCAACCTTTAACTGTCCACTCACATGATGTTGCACCAATTCTTTAAAGAACGTATCATCTTTATCATACATCAAATAATCATAACGAATGCCACTGCGGACAAAAACCTTTTTGACACTAGGCAACTCTCTTAATTTTCGCAATAATGAAACATAATCCTGATGATCGACTTCCAAGTTACGACATGGCCTAGGCCATAAGCATTGTTTATTTTGGCAAACTCCATGTTTTTGTTGTTTTGTACAAGAGGTTTGTCTAAAGTTGGCAGTCGGTCCGCCTACATCATGAATATAGCCTTTAAAATCCGGATCTTGTGTCATTAACTTGGCTTCTTTAATTAAAGATTCGTGTGAACGAGTTTGAATAATTCTTCCTTGATGGAAGGTTAAAGCACAGAAATTACAAGCCCCAAAGCAACCACGATTAGAAATTAAAGAAAATCTAACTTCATCAATTGCAGGCACGTGTTCTTGATACATTGGATGAACGCTTCTTGTATAAGGTAGGGCGTAGGTATCGTCCATTTCTTGTTGTGTTAATGGTCGATTAGGAATATTCTGCACAACATACCAGCCTTGATATGGCTCAACCAATGTCTTTGCTGTATAATGGTCTGTTTGGCGATATTGCATATTAAAGCTTTCGCAATATTTATCTTTAGAAGCACAAACTTCTTCATAACTAGGTAAAATAATCGGATCGGTTGCCAATGATAAATCTTTAGTTTTAAAAACCGTTCCATCTAAATAAGTTAAGTACTGAATATCCAATCCGCTATCTAAGGCCTCAGCAACCTCAACAATACTGTTTTCCCCCATGCCATAAAGTAATAAATCAGCATTGGCATCAATAATAATAGATTTACGCACTTTATCGTCCCAATAATCATAGTGGGATAATCTTCTTAAACTAGCTTCAATTCCACCAATAATAATATTGGTATCCGGATATGCTTGTCTAGCCATCTGACTATAGACAATGACTGCTCTATCAGGTCGCTTGCCCATTTGAGCACCCGGTGTATAGTAATCTTTTGAACGTCTTTTTTTAGCGACGGTATAGTGATTAACCATCGAATCAATGTTACCGGAGGAAATCAAAAATCCAAGTCTTGGTTTACCGAAACGGCGAAAATCATCAGGTGAACGCCAATTAGGTTGAGCCAAAAAGCAAACTTTAAAACCTCGGCTTTCTAATGTTCGGCAAATAATGGCTGCCCCAAAAGATGGGTGATCAATATAAGCATCACCGCAGACATAAACAAAATCCGGCTGCTCCCAGCCCCTTTCCAACATTTCTTCATATGATACAGGTAAAAATTCAGCCATGTGGTTTCCCCCTTTTTTTCATGCTTAACTATACCAAAAGCAATTCACTTTTTCAATCTTAATATACAAAGAAACAAACGGTAATCTAAAAATCTACCTTATTCCCCATCACTTTTTATCATTAAGCTGATATCTTCAAGCACTTAAAAAGGCTTGGTGGATTGGTGTAAAAACACTTAACCACTAAGCCTTTATTTTTGATTGGGATGATACATCACATATTTTACATAATATTCTTCCAATGATTTGATACCTTTATCATGCATGATTGTCGCAGCTTCTTTGCCCACATAAGTAATATGCCAAGGTTCATACATATAGCCGGTAATATCGACAATATCTTTACCATAACGTAAGATAAAGCCATATTTATAGCCATTTTCATGCACCCAAGTGCGTTCAGGGGTGTTCTCAAAGGAATCCAAAGACCAATCAGGACCGACTAAATCAATTGCTCTACCCGTATGGTGCTCGCTTGAACCGGCACGGGCACTATAAGTGTCCGCTTCTTCCTGTCCATCGGCAGTAACATAAGAATTATATAAATCTCTTTGAGTATCAATACTTCGGTAAGTTGACCCCGGTCTAATATGCAAATCTTCTAATAATGCCGCACTTGCCATTTCGGAAAAAGCTTCTTTTGTTTCTGTGGTCATCTGATACCCTTCATACCATTCTAGATTAGCCGGTTCATAGTCATCTTTTAAACGGAAATGTTTATTGACTAATAGTACAATATTATCACTATTTTCCGGTGCAATCATATTCATATCGGTATAATCTTCTAAATCAATATCTACATTAACACGCCAAACGACTTCCTCATCACTCATTTCAGGATTAGCCTTTTTATAAGTCTTATAGCGTTCTTGACGTGTTTCATCATAAAAATATAAAGCTTCCATGCCTTCCTTATCTTCATGTTGCACGTCAACTGGTGTATCGTTGTTTCCTTGAGCAGTTTTATTATCTTTACCTTTTAAGGTTACAGCCCAAACAGTCCCTCCAATCACCACTAATACTAAAAAGCCTGCAAGTATCATCCTATCGTATCTAACTCTTTTTTTCCTTTTAGCCACAGCTACCACCTCGTTTTTATTGTACCACATTTTTTAATTTCTCTATTACTTATTTCTTATGAAATTATAAATTTTTTAAAAAATATGTATATAACTTTCCATTTAGGTAATCCTTAATACAGATAACTTACTTTCCCCTTCTATTTCCTCCCCATTAAGTAGAAGGTAAGTTATCTATATATACCAATCGTTAATTTCCCTATCAAAAGGTAAAACCGTCACTTCATAAGTGGCGGTTTTATCATTAACAGTCTTTTTTTACACCTATCAATTGAACCTAATATTTTATGGTCAATCCTTACTTAACAAGTATCTCATCAGGGTCTAAAAATTTCTTTTCATGATTCTTATAAAGAATTAGTGAACAATTGGCAATATCTAATGCCAAATCACCGATTCCCTCTAATAAACTTAAAATATCCAAAATAACAGATGAAGCAAAGGAATTATCACAAATATTTTCTTTCATACGATCAAAATGATTTTGACGACAGACTATCTCCAACTCGTTAAGACGCTTTTCTTTTTCATTTAGTAAAGGAAGCAATGTATTGACATTCCTTGAATCAAAAATATTCATGGCATCATTGAGCATTTCTTGTGATAAAGAGGATACTTTTTTTAAATCAACAATGGCTTTTTGAGAAAATGAGCCCCTCTCTTCATACACCATCTTGTAGAACGTCGAAATACTCACTACGTCATCTGAAATGCGTTCTAAATATTTCACGACTTGATAATTTTTATAATACTCATTCATTTGGTCTTGCGCCATAACTGGCTGGTGGGCAATCTTTAATAAATATTGTGATAGAGTACTATCATATTTATTTACCAAGGCCTCAACTTCCATCAATTCATCGAAAACCTCATTCTCCTTAGTCTCTAAATACTGTAATGATAAATCCATAATAACGGCGATATTTCTAGACATCCGCATCGTATTTTTCTTAGCCACACTCAGAGCTGCCGGTGGGAATCGTTCAATTAAATCATCATCTAATTCGTCAATATCCTCGATTTTAACAGTATGGCTATCTACCCCGGGAATGAGTTTCTCTAGTAATTTGACACATTGTCCAACAAACGGAATAACCAAAATAGTTGAGGCAACATTAAAAATAAAGTGTGCTTGCGCAACGTACATTTCCGGACTGCCATTTAAATAATGGTTAACCAAATTAGTCAGTTGAATAAACGGTGTCAACAAAAACATCCCTAACAATGCCCCTGCAATATTGTAGACTAAATGGAACCAAGCTGCTCGTTTCGTAGGAACCGACCCGCCTACTGAAGCCAGTATAGCCGTTATACAAGTACCGACATTCGCGCCAAAGATAAAGGCTGCTCCGGCTGCTGGTGTTAAAGAACCAAAGGCATAAAGTTTTTGGACAATACCGATAACTGCCGTGGAAGATTGCATCACGCCTGTGGCAATGGTACCACCCAAAAGGGCAAGCCATGGTTGCTTGCCTAACGTCAACATGATTTGGGTAAACCAATCTGTGCTCGCAATAAAAACTAATTCATCACTCATCATTTCTAACCCAACAAAAATCAAACCAAATCCGGCAATAATTTTACCAATATAATTTATTTTCTTACGTTTGGCTAAAAACATAATACCAATGCCGATAAAAACAAAATAATAAGCAAATTTCTCAATATTTAAACCAATCATAATAGATGTCACACAGGTGCCTATGTTCGCCCCAATTGTAATTCCAACCGCCTGTTTCAAGCCCATTAACCCTGCTCGCACCAAACTGATTGAAATCACCGTTACCGCTGAGCTTGAGTGCAATAAAGCAGATGTGATGGCTCCAACTGTAATGGACATCAAAAGATTACGGGTGTATTTCTCAATATACTCACGGATTTTGTAACCTGCAACACTTTTGAGAGCGTCACTCATCATATTGATACCATAAATAAATATTGCTAAGCCACCTAATACTAATCCAACCATTTGAATCATATCATGTTCTAACATAATCATCCCAGCTTTCTTATTCTTATTGTACCATATCCTTCCTATAATAACGAGGGTTTTTGTGATTTTCGTAATTTGTAAACATATTAAAAGCCTTACATTCTAAAATGTAAAGCTTTAGTACCTTTCAAATATATCTTTCAACATCTTAACATCTTGTGTTTTGGTTAATGCCAGCATCAATAGAACCCTAGCCTTTTGCGCAGATAAGGTATTTGCCGGAATACAGACTTGATCAGGATCAAAAATTGCATCGTCAAAAATAATTCCATGAGAAACTCTTGAAGCACGCACAAAGGCAATGCCTTGCTTGGCTAAACGCCTAATCGCTTTTACCCAAGCTTGACTGTAATTACCACTACCTGAACCCACAATGACGATGCCTTGATGATTTTGAGCCAAGAAGTCTAAGATTGAGGCATCAGCACCGGCATAAAAGGACACCACAGCTACTTTAGGTAAGTTTGTAAGAGGTTGTTGTGAGAACATAGATTGAGTTGTATGTAATTTAAACGTTTGAGAAAAGAAATATACTTTTTCATCTTGCATATAGCCTAAACAACCGAACGATTTTTGATCAAAAGCATCAATTTTATAATTATTGACCTTTTGGATATCTCTTCCGGAATAAATGGTATTTGAAAACAAAGCCATGACACCTTGCCCATAAGCTTCTTCACTTTTTGCCAAACAAACGGCTTGATACAAATTAAACGGTCCATCTGCACTTGTTGCGGTTGCCGGTCGCATTGCACCGGTCAGCACCACCGGTTTATTTGTATTGACGGTTAAATTCAAGAAATAAGCTGTTTCATCTAAAGTATCTGTCCCATGCGTTACCACAATACCATCTATTTGAGGATTATTTGCCACTTCTTGGACTTTTTCTTTTAAAGCTAGCCAATGTGCTTCATCCATCTCATTGCTATCTACATTAAATAATTGATAAGTTTTAATATGAGCCGCTTTTTCAATCATGGGAATAGATTCTAAAATCGTTTCAACGCTCATCTCTCCGGCATGATAGGAAACTGTTTTACCGGCTTTGCCTGTTCCGGCAATCGTGCCACCTGTTGCGATAATCGCAATGGTTTTCATCTTTATCATCCTTTCTCTTTCACTTGCTATTGTAACACCATTTGATAGAGAGATAAACATTTTATCTCAAATAATATTAAGGGTTCTTTTTTCTATATATAGATAAACCTGCTTAAAACAATAAAATGGCAATATATCGCTCAATAGATTTGCTATTTACCCATATAAGTCGAGATAGCTCGCTATTTATATAAACAAACTCTAAGCTTTTTAACCGATTTTCTGTTATAATAATTTGCGGGCTAATTATTGTTAATATTTAGTTCTTATTGAAAGTATATATTATAGCGTAAGGAGTTGATGACATATGCTTCAAATTAAAGAAATTTGTAAAAAATATAAAACCGGCAATTTAATTCAAAAGGCACTGGATAGTGTGAGTTTGAATTTGCGAGATAATGAATTTGTTGCTATTTTAGGACCTAGCGGTTCAGGTAAGACAACTTTATTAAATATTATCGGTGGATTAGATCGTTATGATAGTGGCGATTTGATTATCAATGGTATTTCAACGAAAAAATATAAAGATAAAGATTGGGACTCTTATCGTAATCATACGATTGGTTTCGTTTTTCAAAGCTACAATTTAATTCCTCATCAGACTATCTTATCGAATGTTGAATTAGCGTTAACGATTTCCGGAATTTCTAAAAGTGAAAGACGTGAAAAAGCCAAACACGCCCTTGATCAAGTCGGTCTAAACGGACAATACCACAAAAAGCCAAGTCAATTATCCGGTGGACAAATGCAACGTGTCGCGATTGCACGTGCACTAGTAAATAATCCCCATATCCTTTTAGCTGATGAACCTACCGGTGCTTTAGACAGTGATACAAGTCTTCAAGTCATGGATTTATTAAAGGAAGTCGCCAAAGATAGATTGGTTGTCATGGTTACACATAATCCTGAGTTAGCTCAAGACTATGCAACACGTATCGTCAATCTAAAGGACGGTAAGATTATTTCCGACAGCGATCCGTTAATCCTAGATGAGAGTCATTTAGAGGAACCTAGTCATCAAAATATGGGTAAAACCTCAATGTCTTGGTTTACCTCTTTAGCCCTTAGCTTTAATAATTTAAAGACTAAAAAGGGGCGGACTTTATTGACCTCTTTTGCCGGTTCAATCGGTATTATCGGTATCGCCTTAATCCTATCACTATCCAATGGTGTCAATACTTATATCAAAGAGATTGAAGAAGATACATTATCAGAATACCCTTTGCAAATTCAAAGTACCGGATTTGATATAACCTCTATGATGATCGATACGTCTACCTCAAGCAAGCATGACGAAGACGAAGTCGGTACGATTGAAATGGTAACTAATATGTTTTCCAAGATTGGTTCCAATGATTTAGCTTCCTTAAAGAGCTATCTTGAAGGACCTGAAAGCCATATTAGTCAATACACGAATACGATTGAATATACTTATAATGTTGTCCCTCAGATTTTTATGTCCGATACAACCAAAATTCGCCAAGTTAATCCAGACACATCTATGAGTGCTTTAGGGATTAGTTCAACGAATAGTTCTAATAGCCTCATGTCAAAAATGATGAGTACCAATGTCTTTTTTGCCTTACCAAATGATGAAAGGCTCTATAATGAACAATATGATATCAAAGCAGGACATTGGCCTACTAACTACAATGAATCCATTTTGATTCTATCTCCTAAAGGTAATATCAACGATTTCTTATTATATACCTTAGGCTTAAGAAATCCGGAAGACCTTGACCAAATGGTCAATGACTTCGCAGCTGAAAAAGTTGTTGAAGTTCCTTCATATGATGAACATTTTACGTATGATGATATTTTAGGTATTACCTTCAAAATGGTCAATGCAAGCGACTTTTATGTTTATGATGAGGAATACCAACTCTATCGAGATAAAAAAGATGATACAGCCTATATGCGCAACCTCATCAAAAAAGGCGAGGATTTAAAGATTGTCGGTATTGCTCAAGCTAAAGAAGGCACAACCGCAGCCATGTTGACATCAGGTATTTATTATCCCGCAAGCTTAACTAACCATGTCATCGAACAAGCTCAAAACAGTGAAATTGTCAAAGCCCAACTGAAAACACCCGAAAAAAATGTTTTCACAGGTAAACGTTTCGATGATAAAAATTCAAATGATTTCAATATGGAATCTCTTTTCTCTATCAACGAAGAGTTATTGCAATCTGCCTTTGGCATTGACACAAGTGCCTTATCTTTTGATTTAGATGGTTTAGACGAGGCATTCAGTCAAATCTCTTTACCGCCTTTAGACTTATCCGCTATTTTAAGTCAGTTGGATTTAACGGTTAGCCAAGAAAGTATGCAAACTTTAATCAATGATTTAATTGTCGGCTACACAGCTTATATGCAAGCTCACCCTGAAACGAGTATAGATGTTTTACAAGAACAAATGGCTACCTATTTGCAATCACCGGAAGTCAGTCAAAAATTGCAAGCGGGCATTGAAGAAATCTTAAAAGACAATCAAGAACCTACTATCAAGTTTGAGCAATTAAATGCTTTACTTATAGAAATTATGGCAGGATATGAAGATTATGCCAATGCAAATGACTACCTTTTACCAAGTCAAATTTATGAAAATTTCTATAACTTCTTACAATCCGAGGAAGCAAAAGCGATTTTAGCTAAAGATTTAAAAGAGCTTATCCAAGCAAGCAATCTGGAAGCTCAAATAACTGTTATCATGCAAGATTATATGGCTGAGGCAATGGATACGATTTCTTCTAATATGCAAGAAATATTAGTCGCTAATATGACTGACTTATCCGCCTCAATAGCTAATGCCTTCTATTTTGACGCCGATGTTTTTGCCCAAGCTATCGAAATGAATATGACCGAAGAAGATTTGGCAGAACTGATGGCTTCTATGATGAGTAAAGATTATGCCTCTTATGACAACAATTTACGGCAATTAAACTATGCCAATTTAGATAAACCGGCAAGTATCAGCATTTATCCAAAAGATTTTGAAAGTAAAACATTTGTCTTAAATATTTTAGATGAATACAATCAAACAATGGAAACAAGCGGTCAGGAGGACAAAATCATTACTTATACGGATATTGTCGGTACTCTGATGTCCTCTGTTACTGATATTGTCAATGTGATTAGCTATGTCTTAGTCGCATTTGTAGCTATTTCGCTGATTGTTTCTTCTATTATGATTGGGGTTATTACTTATATCAGTGTCTTGGAACGAAAAAAGGAGATCGGTATCTTGCGTGCTATCGGTGCTTCAAAACGCAATATTTCGCAAGTCTTTAATGCCGAAACATTGATTATCGGCTTATGTGCAGGCGTTATCGGTATCGGCATCACCCTACTTTTATTGATTCCCGGCAATCAGATTATCCATTCTGTTGCAGGCAATAATGATGTTAATGCAAGACTGCCATTTGTTGCGGGTATTATCTTGATTCTTTTAAGCACTATTCTTACATTGATTGGCGGTATTATCCCTTCACGCAAAGCTGCCAAAGAAGATCCTGTCGCAGCCTTAAGAAACGAATAACCAAAAGAAGTATCTTATCTCTAAGATACTTCTTTTTTACTCTTTCTTTTAAGCTAGATAACCGCTATAATAGGAAAAGATAAAGGGTGATGAAGATGAATGAATTAACAAGCCATGAACATATTTTAACCAAATATCAAGGCAAGCAAAGAAAAGTCGTTGTACCTGAGGGGATTCAAGAAATCGGTGAATTTGCCTTCTACAACTGTGATTTTATTGAGGAAATAATCCTTCCCAACAGCTTAACTTCGATTGGCAGTTTTGCTTTCTATGGTTGTGAGAACCTTAAAACGCTTGAAATTCCCGATAGTGTTGAAATGATTGATAAAGGAGCTTTTTCATATTGTTATCAATTGAAAAGCATTAAGCTTCCTTCTCAATTGCGCACTATTGCGAAAAGCTTATTTTACCAATGCAAAAATCTTCAACAGATTGAATTGCCGTCAACGATTCAAACAATTCATCATAGTGCTTTTAGCTTTTGTTTAGCTTTACAACACATAAAACTCCCACCGCAAATTCAGGAAATTCCGGACAATGCGTTTGCGAACTGTGTTTCCTTAAAAGAGATTGTCTTACCTGATAGCATTATTCAAGTCGGGCATAAAGCTTTTTATCACTGTCCGAAATTAGCTTTAATTCAGGTGTCTGCCAACTTAGAAAACGTGCTGGAAAGTGCTTTTGAAACAGAAGGGCATTGCTGTTTTAACGGTAATGAAAATATGTTAATATCAGCTAAAATGTTTGACGCTAATTGGCATTTAAGTCTAAATCGCCATGATCCAACCCATTACTTATTCCACGATTCTTATTTTCCCAAAGTAGACCTTCAACAATGGAAACCCCAAGCCCAACTGATTTTAATGGCTAACTTCTTGGAAACTTATGCTAGACACAAAGAAAATTCCAAGGCCTACTATATCCATGCAATCAAAGAAAAAGCTTCGGATTTATTAGCTTATTTAGTCTATCATCAACGTTATGCTGCTTTAAATCAAGCCATTGAAGTCAACTTATATACATCTAAAGATATCGAACCCTATTTTGAACAAATCAAAGATAGAGAAGAAAAGGCTAAATTGATGGCATACAGTCAAGCCAATCAAGATAGCTCTGTAGACGATTTAGAGAATATGTTAGAGGATTTATTTTAAACAGTCAGTTTTGAACTGATTGTTTTTAATTCTTTAAATTATTTAGCCGAATAAAATATGACAATTTTTGACATATTTTTACTATCATGTTTTTTATCGTCTCTAAAACTGAATTATTTTCTGAATATGCAAAAATCATATAACTTAAATAAAGTATGGTACAATGACTTCAACAAACTTTCGGAGGTGGATTTATGGACGAAGAATTAATTGCAATATGCCAAGAAATTTTTAAAAACCTCATTAGTCAGATTACTATGCACTTGCGTTTCATGGATATTGCCTTAGATAATTATACATTTGCTCCGACATCAACTTCCATTGAATGTGATGGGGTTTATCTTTATTATCAACCTATCTACATTATTAAAACTTTTAAAAATAATCCTAATAGTTTAACTCGTGGCTATATGCATATTGTCCTACATTCTATCTTTAGACATCAATTTTTAACAGCCAACTACAATCATAGTCTATGGAACTTGGCTTGTGATATTGCGGTAGAAAATATGATTGAAGAATTACATTTGGAATGTATGGAAACTGACAAGAGTGAAGAAATGCGACTTGAAATTGCCAAAATCAAAAATCACATTGAACTTCTGACAGCTCAAAAAGTCTATCACTACTTAGAGGATAACTTAAATAGTGATCAGATTAAATGGTTAAGCTCTCTATTCTACTTTGATGAACACAGTCGTTGGTATGCGATTAGAGATGTCACCAATCGTAATGAAACATTGTACGGAGAAGAATCTAAAGATGATCCGACTAAAGCAGGACAAAACCGTTTTGATAATGCCAGCCACGGTGCAGAAATCGGCGGAAATGACAATGACGAACAAACCACTGACAAAGATGGGCAGCCACAAGACGATTTCGTAACACAAGAAGATATTGAAAAAATTAAAGCTTCTATGAAGGCGTGGCAAGAGATTTCCGAACGAATTGAAACTGACTTACAGACTTTTTCTAAAGAATACGGTGAGCAAGCAGGTTCAATGGTTCAATCATTAGCTAGATTAAATCGTGAAAAATACAACTATTCTACTTTCTTAAAAAAATTTATGACCACTGGGGAAAAGCAGATGGTGAATGATGATGAATTTGATTACGTTTTTTATACTTATGGCTTGCAGTTATATCAAAATATGCCTTTAATTGAAGCCTTAGAATACAAAGAAACCAAAAGTCTGAAGGAATTTATCATTGCGATTGATACCTCAGGTTCTGTTTCAGGCGATATTGTTCAAGCTTTTCTTCAAAAGACTTACAATATCTTTCAACAAAAGGAAAACTTTTTCCACAAATTCAATATCCATATTATTCAATGCGATGCAGCTATTCAACACGATGCTAAAATCACAAGCTTAGAAGCTTTTAATCACTATATTCAAAATATTGAGATTCATGGTCTAGGAGGAACAGATTTCCGGCCTGTCTTTGACTATGTTGATCTCTTAATCGCTCAAAAAGATTTAACTCATTTAGAGGGCTTGCTTTACTTTACCGATGGTGATGGTACCTATCCTAAAAAACGGCCTGATTATTCATGCGCTTTTATCTTTTTAGATAAAGGGCAGATGTTAGAGGCAAAAGTGCCCTATTGGGCTATTAAATATATATTAGATGAAGATGAAATCATAGATATGGAGGACTAACAATGAATATTAAAGAAGCCAAGCAACAAATCAAAAATGCAATTATCGCCTATTCCACTTTGGATCAATACGGGCATACCTTAATCCCGGTTCAAAAACAGCGACCTGTCTTTTTAATAGGTGCTCCCGGTATCGGTAAAACAGCCATTATGGAACAAATTGCTCAAGAATTAGATATTGCGCTTGTTTCCTATTCAATGACTCATCATACCCGTCAAAGTGCTTTGGGTTTACCTTTTATTGTCGATAAACAATACGGTGAAGAAAACTATAAGATTTCAGAATATACCATGAGTGAAATTATTGCCTCTGTCTATGATTCTATGGAGAAAACAGGTAAAAAGCATGGAATTCTCTTCTTAGATGAAATTAACTGTATTTCCGAAACACTGGCACCCTCTATGTTGCAATTTCTTCAATACAAAACCTTTGGGCGCCACCAAGTTCCTAACGGTTGGGTCGTTGTTACAGCCGGTAATCCCCCTGAATTTAACGCCTCTGTTAAAGAATTTGATATTGTTACATGGGATCGTTTAAAGAAAATTGAGGTTGAAGCTGACTATGAAACATGGAAAGAATATGCCGTTAATGTCAATATTCACCCGGTTGTAACGTCTTATTTAAACATCAAGTCATCACACTTTTACAGTATTTCCACAACTGTTGACGGTAAAAGTTTTGTAACAGCACGTGGTTGGGACGATTTAAGTCAAATGATTATTCTTTATGAAAAAAACAATCTTGAAGTAGACTACAATTTAATCAGTCAGTATCTTCAAGATGAAAAAATTGCCAAAGACTTTTCCCATTATTACCAATTATTCCATAAATATCAGGCTGATTACCAAGTCGATGAAATCTTGAAAGGTACAAGCACAGCTGAAATCAAAGAACGTGCTCAAAACGCTAAATTCGATGAAAGATTATCTTTAATCTCACTCTTGATGAGCCAACTAGACCAAACGATTTCTGAAACGGTTGCCTTAGAAGATGCCCTTAAGCAAACTTTAGCTAATATCAAAGCAATGCCTAAAGTTGAGGATAGCTCTATGATGATGGCTAATATTCAAACGCAAATTGATAACTATAAACTTGAATTGCAACAAAAAGAAGCGGGTAATGCTTTGTCTAGCACTTACCAAACCCATATCTATCATGTTATGGATTTGATGAATGGTTTAGTCGATGCCCTAAAAGCTAATGACGGACAACCAATGGCAATCGTGAAAGCCGAATTACAGCAACAGCTTGCCAAACTCAAAACATTAGATCAAGAAGCCCAAGCAAGTCTTAACAACAGCTTTACTTTCTTTGAAGAAACTTTTGCCGAAGGTCAGGAAATTTTGATTTTGGTTACTGAAATGACGATCAATAAAGTTATTTCTAAATATATCTATGCTCATGGTTGTGAAAAATATTTCCACCACAACAAACAATTATTATTCAAGGATAAGCAAAATGAATTATTAGATAAAATTGATGCTATCAATCTTTTGGATTTTGAAGCATAAAAAACTACTTTACCCATCACGACTAACTAAGAACAGCTAAGTGCTGTTCTTTTATGTTATAAATATTTTAAAAACCTGCTTAGGTACTTGTTACCTAACAGGTTTTTAGATTATAAGTTTGCTATAAGCATTTTAAAGTCTTTAATTTCTTCACCGTCTTTTAAAACATAAATTGTTTCTTGACTCTCATCATTAAAAATTTCAAAATACTGTTTTTCATTTAATTTACAAGCGATTTGGTGTGCCAAATTTAAACACTCTTCTTTAGAAGCTGTCATCATCACATCAATCATTTCAGGCGTATCATCTTCTAATAGCACATATAAAGCCAATTCATAATAGCCCATCATGTCTATTCCTCCACATCTAAATAAATCAAGTCATCAAAAGTTTGTCTACGCACCACTAGACGATCTTTTCCCTGATATGTAAAGACAACCGCCGGTTTAGGTAATTGGTTATAGTTACTAGACATGGTGTAATTATAAGCTCCGGTTGAAAAGACTGCCAATAAATCTTTTGGCAACGGATTAGCTAAGGCAATATCTCTAATCAAAATATCCCCACTCTCACAGTTCTTACCCGCCACAGTTACAATACTATCACAAGGTAAATCCGCCTTATTGGCAACAACCGCTTCATATTTCGCATCATATAAAGCCGTGCGAATATTGTCCGTCATTCCACCATCAACACTAATATAGCGACGAACTTGAGGAATATCTTTATATGCACCGATTTCATATAACGTAATACCGGCATTGCCGACAACAAAACGCCCGGGTTCAATCAAAACCATCGGCATAGCCATTTGATGCTTGGCAAAACCTTTTTGAATCGTTGTCATAATCGCTTCTGTAATCACTTCAAAATCTAATGGTTTATCCTCATGATTATAGGCAATACCATATCCCCCACCGGCATTTAATTTCGCAATTGTGATGCCAAAACGCTCTTTGATTTCCACGGCAAAATCCACAAATTTTTCCATGGCTGTCACATAGGCATCAATATCAAAAATCTGTGAACCTATATGACAATGAAGTCCCTCAAAAACAATCTCATCGGTTTGGATTATTTGTTTTATGGCTTCTAAATAACTGCCATCATGACTAGAAAAACCAAACTTCGTATCTTTAGCACCCGTCTGAATATAAGCATGAGCGCCACTTTCAACACCCGGTGTAACACGTAAAGTCGCATATACTTTGGTATTTAACTTTTTGGCTATTTCTTGACACAACTCAATCTCATAAAAATTATCTACCACAAAATGTAAGACACCATGGCTTAAAGCATATTCAATTTCACTTGCCAATTTATTATTACCATGGAAATAAATCTTTTCGGGATCGACCCCCGCTTTCAAGGCAATCGAAATTTCACCGGCTGAAACACAGTCAATCCCAATCCCATATTCTTTAACTAACTTATATATTGCCAAGCAACTAAACGACTTGCTGGCAAACAGTGGCAATGTACAAGGATATTTATCCATAAACTTATCCTTTAATAAAGCTAACTGTTCTCTGATATGTCCTTCGGACATGATATATAAAGGCGTGCCGTATTTAGCTTTTAAATCTACAACGGATACACCATCAACACATAATTCATGTTGGGCATTGATAGAAGCATATTTAGTTTGAATAAACATTCACAATCTCCTTGTCTAATACAAATTCTTCAAGTTATACAAGCCTTTTTCCTTAGTCAGTAAAATTCTGGCGGCTTGAATAGCTCCGGTTTTAAACACATCTCGTGATAAAGCTGTATGTTTAATTTCTACGATTTCATCTAAACCGGCAAAATAAACCGAATGCTCTCCAAAAATGGTACCCCCTCGAATCGCTTGCATACCGACTTCTTCTCTTTCTCTTTTTTGGTGAAGTTCAGAGCGGTCATAAACAGGTTTTAATTCGGGTAATTCATCTTCCATCACTTGATATAGTAACTTTGCGGTTCCACTAGGGGCATCAATTTTACGATGATGGTGCTTTTCTAAAATCTCAATATCAAAATCAGCACCATAGAAATCCTTAACGGCATCTTTTAAAATTTTCACTAACATACTGATACCAAATGACATATTGTAGGATTGGAAAATCGCTATTTTTTGACTGGCTTCTTCAATTAAGTCTAATTGCTGCTTAGTATAACCTGTTGTCGCTAAAACTAATTTCGTTTTTGTACGCAAAGCATAATCTAAAATGTCTTGTAGATTATCCGGATGCGAAAAGTCAATTAACACATCTGCTTCTTGTTCAAAACCTCTTAAATCAGCTAACATCAATTCGTCAATACTGTAGTCAAAGGCTTGGGAAACAACTGCCACAATAGATTCGTTTTGGGCTTTCAATTGTTGATAAATCTTTTGCCCCATTTGTCCAAAACCGTAAATAATTGTTTTCATATTAGTATCCTTTCTTTGTAAACTCAGTCATAGCTACTTTAATTTTGTCCTGTAACCCTTGCGTAGCGGCAACTAAAGGTAAACGTAAAGCAGTTGTTCCATAGCCTTTTTGAGCCATAGCTGCTTTAACCCCAATTGGATTAACTTCCGCAAACAAAAGTTGAATAAACGTATCCATCTCTAACATCAATTCACGTGCTTTTTCTATCTCGTGATGTAAAGCATATTGACATAAGGCTTCCATTTTAGCCGGATAAACATTTGAAACAACTGAAATAACACCTTTCCCACCACAAGCAATCACCGGTAAAACCATACGATCTTCACCGGAATAAACCGCAAAATCCTCGCCTTGAGTACGACGAATGATTTCAACCGTATAACCCATATTCCCGGTTGCATCTTTAATTCCGACAATGTATGGATTTTTTGCCAGTGCTTCAACTGTTTCAGGGGCAATATTCATACTTGTGCGACTTGGTACGGTGTATAAAATAGCCGGAAGTTTTACTGCATTCACAATCGCTTCAAAATGGGCAATTAACCCGGCTTGCGTTGTTTTATTGTAATATGGTGTCACTAAAAGTAAGCCATCAGCACCTGCTTCTTTAGCTTGTAAAGCTGCCTGGATAGAAGCCTCAGTATTATTCGTTCCCGCTCCGGCAATAATCGGAACTCGATGATTATTGATAGATACAGCATGTTCTAAAAGCGTTCTCTTTTCTTCACTAGTCAAAGTCGAAGCCTCACCGGTTGTTCCGCTAATAACTAATGCTGATACCCCATTGGCTAATAAATCCTTAATAAGTTTATCAAAAGCATCATAATCTACACTGCCGTCTTCGTGCATGGGACAAATGACAGCCGGTGCACTTCCTTCAAATAAAATAGACATTCTAATTCTCTCCTTTTTATAATTGATATGTTTCACAAATAGTCTTAACTGCCAAAGGACTATTTTTGGTTTCAATAATCAAAGAAATACTGATTTCTGAGGTTGTTACCTGATAAAACGGGATATTATTCTTTTCCAGAATTTCAAAAATACCGGCTGCAACACCTACGGCATTACGCATTCCAATACCGACAACAGAAATTTTAGAAACTTCTTTATCTAAGCGCACTTTCATTTCCGGATTAGCTTTTTGAAGCTCTGCCAAACCCTCTTTTAAGAAAGCTTCTTCATCTTCATTGCACGTAAATTCAATACGGCAACCCTCTTGTTTAAGATTATGACTAATCATATCAACATTCACATGATGTGAACTCATCACTTTAAAGACATTTGCGACTTCACTTGCCGCCCCACCCAACTTATCTAATTGAACATGAATAATACGATCGTTCGCACTTACGGCGCTGATAACTTTTTCTTCTGTAATTTCTGTGCTTTTCATAATATATGTTCCTCTTTCTTTCGATAATGTTTTTCCTACATAAATTTTAACACCATATTTTTGCCCTAACTCGACGCTTCTTGGCTCCATGACTTTAGAACCTAAGGCGGACATCTCCATCATTTCTTCATAAGAGATTTCAGAAATTTTTTTAGCTTCAGGATAAATTCGCGGATCTGTTGTATAAACACCGGCTACATCTGTATAAATTTCACAATCGCAATCTAAAGCTGCCGCTAAAGCTACAGCTGTGGTATCAGAGCCACCACGCCCTAAAGTTGTCACATCATTGCGATGATTCACGCCTTGGAATCCTGCTACAATAACAACATCATGCTCGACTAAGCTTTCTTCTAAAACCGTTGTTTCAACTTTGCGAATGGTACTTTTAGTATGAATTCCACTTGTCTGAATTCCCACTTGGATACCTGTCAAAGAAATAGCGGGTACATCAATATCACAAAGCGCCATCGCCAATAAGGCGATTGTCTGTTGTTCGCCGGTTGATAGTAAACGGTCTAATTCTCTTTGATTAGGTTGTTTACTTGTCTTGGCAGCTAAATCTAATAGGGCATTGGTTGTTTTACCCATAGCAGACACAACAACCACCAATTTTTCTTGACTTGTTCGCTCTTTTAAATACGCTGCAATACCTTTAATCTTTTCAACGGTCGCAACCGAACTTCCTCCGAACTTTAAAACTTTCATGCAATTTCCCCCTCAATATACAAAAAGTCGCAAAACTATCATTGCGACAAAAAAACTCTCAACAATGATAGCCCTCCATTGCCTATGCAATGACAGTCGCATTGATATTCTCAAATGCGCCCAATAGAACAAGCGTGCAAAACAAGATCTATTTCGGCGGATTTTCCTAGGCTTGAATAGGTTGCACCCTTCTTATATTCAAGCTTCTTAAACCCCGCACCTCTATCTGAGTTGATATTATCATAAATAGTGCTAAAATACAAGTAAAATAGCCGAAGTTAGATGGCTTTCGTAACACTTTTAGCTCTCAAAGAATTAAAATAAATCGACTTAAATCGAAAACAAACAATCCCCTATAAAAAAATTTTTATTCCCCTAACAAAAAATTCTTGACTTGGAGTATAGTCTAAGGTTTATCATGTATAAGTGTCAATCGACAATCCAGATATTGAAAGGAGATTTAATTATGAATAAAACAACTCGTAACATGACTTTATCCGCCATGTTTATTGCCTTAGCCTTAGTTTTACCATTCTTCACAGGTCAAATTCCTCAAATCGGAAGTATGCTTTTACCTATGCACTTTCCCGTTTTCCTTACCGGTTTAATCTGTGGTTGGCAATATGGTTTAACGGTTGGTGCAATCGTGCCAATACTTCGTCACTTAATGTTTGGTATGCCACCAATGTTGACAGCTATTGCTATGGCTTTTGAATTAGCCACTTATGGCTTAGTTGCCGGTTATATTTATACACGTGTCAAAAAACAAACAGTTACAACTATTTATATATCATTATTAAGTGCGATGATTATCGGAAGAATTGTTTGGGGTATTGTCCAAATAATAATTTTAAACTTCACCGGTAGTGCTTTTACCGTTCAAATGTTTATGGCAGGGGCTTTATTAAATGCTATTCCGGGTATTATTGCTCAATTAGTTATTGTTCCTATCATCATGATTGCTTTGGATAAAGCTAAGATTATAAAATTTAAAAATATCTAATATTCTTTAGTTATAACTTTTGTCGCTTCTGTTAAGAAGCGATTTTTTATGATATGTTTCCTATAAAAACAAGCCTCCCATCTTATGCCAAAGGATTTGTCAATCATAATCAAATTACCCTAAACGCTTTTTCACCCCATAAAATCTAAATTACAAAAACTAATATCAAAAAAATGTAGCCTCTTTTAAAGCTACAATTTTCTATACAAAGCATTTACTTATAAGCAATATCCGTATTTCCAAAAATTAAATCAATAAGGTGAACGGCTTTTCCACCGCCTAATTCAATCCCCTTTTTACAACGATTACAGTCTACAATCACATACTCACATTCATACAAAGCGATGTGCTCTTGCATTAAAGCCTCTTGAATTTCTATTGGTAACTTTGAAATTTTAACGTTTGGATATGCTTTTAACACTTCTTTCAACGCCTCACTTTTAGGCTCGTAATGTAGAGTCCCGCAAAAATCGGCTTGAGTTTGATTATGTTCTATTTCAACAACCTCAATATGCATTTTATTTAAAATATGGCGAACAGCTTCATGGACTTTAGGATAGTTCCGATCTCTAAAACAGTCTTGTAAATTCATCTTTATTCCTTGATAATCCGGCCATTCAAAACTATCATCTAAATCTAAATATTCATATAAAGAAACAATATCCACCTTATCTGATAAAACATCTCTACACGCCTGACAAACGACGATAGCTTTATCTCCTTTTTCAAATACTGTCTTATCAAAACGACAACAACCGGCAACCGGCATTCTTTCTTTCAAAAACATTCTTAACGCTTTACTTGACTTTGGACTTGCGATATTAAAATTACAGCTAGGAAAATAACGATACATTTCGACCATCCTCTCTTTCACAATTCCATTATCCACATCATGCCATTACTTGACTAGTGCCTTTCCTTATTTTGAAACACTGTTGTCTAAATTGTTTCCTATAAAGAAAAAATAGGCAACAGTGTTCTTATCCTGTTCGCCTATTATCTATCTTTTAACACTTCATTTTCTGAACGACGATACAACTCAAATTCATGACTGGCTTCAATTTTGTCTAAGAGATTTTGATTGGGATTTTGATTAAAAAGATTCGCATATAGAATATCTAAAATCAATAGAGTCGAGATATTCATTCCAAAATTCCCTAAATTCTCAACTAACTTTTCCCTGGTAGATACATTTAAAACGACATCTGCCATGGTAGACAGCGGGCTTTTTCCATAAGCACACAATGCCAACATGGGAATATTTTTTGCCTTTATCTTCTTAGCAACACGTAAAGTTACCTCTGTTTCACCTGAATAAGAAATCATAACAAAAGCCCATGTTTGATCACAGTAACAGGCATGGTAAAATGCTTGATCCATCTTTGTTTCCACAATTACACATTTACCGATTTTAAGCATCTTATCTTTAAACGTCTGTGCTATTTCACTTTGGACACCCGAAGAAACTAGACAGATTGTTTTTGCGTTATTTAAAAGACGAAGAGCTTTTTGTAAATCATCATGGCTTAAAAGATTTAAAACATCATCAATACACTCGTGATAAAGTTGTCCGATTTTATGCGCAATAACCACATTTTTATCTTGAGGTGCAAAAGGATAATTGGCATCAATATGCATAAAATGACTATGGGTATAGTTTAACTCTTTAAGGTAAGCTTCTTTAAAATCATTAAAACCTTGAAAGCCTAATTTTTGACAAAAGCGTACGAGTGTTGAAGGCGCAACATGAATTTCTTTAGCTATTTTTCTAGCACTTGACTTCTCAAAGTCCATGCCTTTCTTTAATATGCCATCGGCAATAATCACTTCTGTATAAGAAAAATCTTGCTTTTCATTTAAAACCTGAACAATCTGCATCATATCTCTCCTCGAAAACTATTCCTATATAGAATTTTTAATTAAATAATCGTCTAAATAAGCAATCCAATCCACTGCATTTTCCTCTTTGAAAAAGCGATAAAGAAACTCGAGCATAAACTGATGTCTTTTCTCTACCTCTTTTTTTCCGGCATCAGTCAACATTAAGTCTTTGAGCCTTAATAGCTTTTCAAACATATGGGTTACAACCGTCCCATCTTTTTCGCCATGTAACTTTCTTGGGACATATCTAATTCGGGATATGTATCTTTATCGAAAAATACCCGCTGATGCGCTAAGTTATATTGATAACTGCGAAGTATTCCCGTAGCCCCGATACTATCGCACATATCGGCATCAGATACAATCATGCCTTCAAGTGTTTTAGGCTGAATATTACTTAATCTTTTACTATAACCAATCGTTTTTATGGTATTTAAAATCTGTTCTTGAATGGAGGCTTCAACTAAACAATGATTTAAAATTTTTTTAGCGTTCGTTAAATTTATGGCACTTTCAATGCCAAATAATTTGTAGTCATCAACATCATGTAGTAAAGCTATTAAAGCCACCACCTCTTGATTAGCATTTTCTATTTCCGCAAATTTCAAAGACAGCGCTAATACTCTATTCACATGATCCATACCATGACCCGAACTATCATCGTTTAATAATTGATACACTTGCTTCTTTACATCTTCTATCATGATTACACCCCTCAAATAATTATTCAAACTAGCACAAAACCCTCTGCCCGTTTAAATAAGCAGAGAGTTCATTCTAGTTTTTCACAGGAAGTAAAACTACTTCCTTAGCCTTCAATGACGCCTGAACATCAATGACACGTTGATTTGATGAGCCACGCCACTCTAAACGGAAATCATGGAGTTCTTCCACAAACAAACCATCAATTAAAACATCAATATACTTGAAAACTTCATTGTTTTCAAAATCCTTATCAAATAGGAAACCTGTCCATACCCATAAATTTTTCTCAGGAAATTTATCTTTGAAAGCCTTCGCTAGTTTAGTTGTACCTTCAATATTTCTTGGGTGAAGTGGCTCACCGCCTAAAATCGATAAGCCTACAATATATTCCTTTTCGCATAGTTCTAAAACGCTATTTATAGTTTCATCTGTAAATTCCTTGCCACCTCGAAAATCATGTGTTTCCGGATTAAAACAACTAGGGCAATGAAATGAGCAACCTTGCATAAAGATAGATACTCTGACACCGGGTCCATTTGATATATCCATTTTTCTGATTTTATGATATCTCATCGTTATTCACCGTCAAAATCTTTATTGTCGATATGTAAAACACGTTCTTTAATTTCCTGTGTTCTTCCTTTGTTCCAGAAGTTACTGCCAATGTAACCGCAAGTTCTTCTGGCTACATTAAGTTTATCATGATCTTGATTACCACAGTTTGGACAATACCATTCCATATTATCATCAATCATCATTTCACCGTCAAACCCACATACTTGGCAATAATCTGATTTTGTGTTCAACTCCGCATACATAATGTTATCGTAGATAAACTTAATAATTTCCATAACAGCCGGTAAGTTATTAGTTAAGTTAGGTGTTTCCACATAAGAAACCGCTCCTCCCGGACTTAATTTTTGGAATTCACTTTCTAACTTCAATTTAGTGAACGCATCAATTTCTTCAAATACAGGTACATGATAAGAGTTTGTAATATAATCTCTATCTGTAATGCCTTTAATTGTACCAAAACGATCTTTTAAACATTTGGCGAATTTATAAGTTGTAGATTCGATTGGTGTACCGTAAACACTGTAATCAATTTCCTCTGCCACTTTCCATTCAGTACATTTATCATTTAACTTTTGCATCACTTCAATCGCAAATTCTTTACCAATCCCATTATCTGTATGGCTATGTCCTGTCATAAATTTAACACATTCGTATAACCCTGCATAACCTAAAGAAATCGTTGAGTAACCGTTATGTAATAAATCATGAATACTTTGCCCTTTTTCTAAACGAGCCAAAGCTCCATGTTGCCATAAAATCGGAGCAACATCGCTTGTAACCTTGCTTAAACGTTTATGTCTAATCTGTAAAGCTCGATGGCACATCTCTAATCTATCTTCCATGATTTCCCAGAATTTATTGATATCACCATCAGAAGATAAAGCCGCATCAACTAAGTTAATCGTAACAACCCCCTGATTAAAACGTCCGTAATATTGAGCTTTCCCTTCATTATTGACATATGGTGTCAAGAATGAACGACACCCCATACATGGATAACATTGCGCATCACCGTTTTTGTCAACCTTCATTTCCTTCATAACTTTTTCGGAAATATAGTCAGGTACCATACGTTTAGCTGTACATACAGCTGCTAATTCTGTTAAATACCAGTAAGGACTATTTTCGTGAATATTGTCTTCTTCTAACACATACAACAATTTAGGGAAAGCCGGTGTAATATAAACACCTTTTTCATTTTTCATACCCATTGTACGCTGTTTCAAGACTTCTTCAATAATCATCGCTAATTCTTCTTTATATTCGTCTGTTTCACCTAAGTATAAACATACACTTAAGAATGGCGCTTGTCCATTAGTCGTTGTCATAGAGTTGATTTGATATTGGAATGTCTGCACTCCATCGGTAATTTCTTTAGCTAAATCTTCCTTTGCAAACTTAACACATTCCTCTTCATTCAATCCACGTTTTTTATATCTATTTAAGTAGTAGTGGTAACTATCACGAACAAAAGGTGCTAAATGTGTCATGGTAATTGTTGCCCCACCGTATTGGCTGGAAGCTACGGCTGTAATCAATTGAGTTGCGATTGTCATAGCTGTTAAAAAACGATGTGGCTTTTCAATCATAACGCCATTGATATTGGTTCCGTTTTGCAACATATCTTCCAAATTAATCAAATCGCAGTTATGTAAAGCGTTTTGAGCAAAATAATCGGCATCATGGAAGTGAATAATCCCTTCATCATGCGCTTGAACAATATCCTCAGGCAACAAGAAACGGCGTGTAATATCTGTACTTGTAATACCGGCTAAGTAATCTCGTTGCGTTGTAACAACTTTAGCGTTTTTATTGGAATTTTCATTATTCCAATAGTCGCTTTCCCCTTCGATCAATTCTTTAATTGCCAAGTCAGTTGTATTGGCTTTTCTAACCAATTCTCTAGTATAACGATAAGTAATATACTTCTTAGCAAGATTATACTTACCTGAAGCCATCAACTTCATTTCGATAATATCTTGAATATCTTCCACTAGGATTCTCTTTTTACCTAGGCTTTCAATATATTTGATAATATTTTTAATCTGAATATCAGATACCCTATCCTCTTCACGTACTTCGGCATTCGCTTTCCCGATAGCCAATGCGATTTTGTCTGGACTATAGTCCACAACGTGTCCGTCGCGTTTAATAATTTTCATTCTTTTTCCTCCTCTATTGCTCCCTTACCCAATAAGTTTAACACACTTCTCAAAAAAATACTGTTGCATTTGCAACAAAAATATTTTTGTGGTAGACTTAATACAGAGGTGAGAACAAAAATGATTGACCCATTCAAGAAAATTAGCGAAAGTGATAAAGAAAAATTATTTAAAAATTTAGAAGCTTTTACTTATACCTTAAATAAAGGTACTTCCATTATGCCTCTTTTAACCGGAAACGATCTTTTCGGCTTGGTGATTGAGGGGCGTATTCAGATTATTCGACTTGACCCAAACGGCAATCGGACAATTATCGAGGACTTGGCAGAAAATGGTATTTTCGGTAGTTCAATCTCTCGTCTTAATGACAATGAGCATGAGATTATAACCAAAGAAGAAACAAAATTGCTGATTATTGATTTTTTTAATATTCTTAATTTTCATCAAGAGCCTTCTTATTATTTTACCCAGTTTATCTTGAACCTTTTAGAAATCACCAAGGCTATCATCAACGAACGTAACGAGCGCATTCAGATTTTAACACAGAAAACTATTCGCAATCGTCTTTTGAAGTATTTTAGTATCAGCACCGCTAAAACACACTCCAAGATTATTTACCTTCCTTTCAATTATACCGACTTAGCCGATTATTTAGCGGTAGACAGAAGCGCCATGAGTCGTGAGATGGGCTATTTGAAACAAGAAGGTATTATTGATGTTAGGAACAGAAAAATCACCTTAAAATATTCAGCCTACCCGGCTCGCAAATAGGGGGATAGATGATGATTATCGACAAAATGAAAAACCTGCCCTATATTACCCATCAAGAACAAGCTGTTGTTGACTATATTTTAAAAAATCCTAAAGCTTTACTGACATTGACTATCAGTGAATTAGCCAAAGCAAGTTATACAAGCACCTCAACCATTGTGCGCTTATGTAAGAAGTTAGAAGTGAAAGGCTATGCCGATTTAAAATTTCTTTATGCCAAAGAATATGCCGAAATTGAAAAACAGTACTTCCCGCTTCAACAACCCTTTGAAGCATCTACCTCAATAGATGAGATTATCGAAATTCTGCCTTTAATTTATCATCGCACGATTGACCAAACCAAAAGTATGTTATCAAGAAATACCATTATACGTGTTACTAATCTGATGAAACAAGCTAAACGTATTGAAATTTACGGAACGGCAATTCACTATGATTTAGCTAAAATGATGGCTTTCCGCTTTGAGAGTGTGGATAAAGACTGCTTTGTCTATAATACTGCTCATTGGGAACATCTAAAGTATTTAGAATACAAAAAAATTCCTACTTTGGCTATTCTTATCTCGAGTACCGGTAAAAATCCCGCTATTTTAGATGCCGCGCGTTTTCTTAAACAAAGCGGTGTTAAAACCCTCTCCATATCTTCTACCGACAACAACAAACTAGCCTCTATGACAAATGAAAGTATTCAAATTTTAAATCTCAAAAACGACCTAGAACTAAAGACCATTGCCTTTGGCATGGCAGTTCAATACATTCTTGATGTGTGTATATCTTCCTTAATGGTTTATCAAATGGACGATATTGACAAAATTACCGAAAGTCTAAAAGGGGCAAGAGAGCGATGGAACTTAAAATAATGAAAAAGCTTACCGGAAAACTAAGCTCAATTCCACCTTTTAATGAATATTTTTTCCAAAATTTAAACATAGCCCTTTTTCTTAGCACCAATCATGTATAATAAAGACAACAAAGGAGGATAAAACAATGACTAGACAATTTCCTGAAGGCTTTTTATGGGGCGGTGCCACTGCCGCAAATCAATATGAAGGTGGTTGGAAAGAAGGCGGAAAGGGCATTAGTGTTTCCGATTGTGCCAGACACCATTTAGATATTGATGTTACCGACTATAAAGCTCATAACAGTATTACCACTAAAGATATTGAAGAGGCTCTAAAAAGCACAGATGACTCTTTGTATCCGAAAAGACATGGAGCTGAAGGTTACAGCCACTATAAAGAAGATATTGCATTATTTGCGGAAATGGGCTTTAAAGTTTATCGCCTATCTATCGCATGGTCACGCATTTTCCCAAATGGTGATGACAAAGAACCAAACGAAGCAGGTTTAAAGTATTATGATGATGTCTTTGATGAATGTTTAAAATATGGTATTCAACCGTTAGTGACAATGTCACACTATGAACCGCCGATTAATTTAGTCTTAAATTACGATGGCTGGTATTCTCGTGAAGTTGTGGATATGTTTGTCCGCTACGTTGAAACGATTTGTGAAAGATATAAAGATAAAGTTAAATACTGGTTGACCTTCAATGAAGTAGATTCTATGATTCGCCACCCTTATACAACCGGCGGTTTAGTTGAAGATCGTTTCCCAAACAAGAATTTCCAAGAAGTCGTTTTTCAAGCGATGCACCATCAATTTGTAGCCAGCGCTTTAGCTACCAAGATTTGTCATGAGAAAATTCCGGGTTCTAAAGTCGGTTGTATGTTGACGAAATTAACTTACTATCCATACACCTGCAAACCTGAAGATGTTTTACAAGCTCAACAAGATATGCGAAGCACTTACTGTTATAGCGATACACAAGTATTTGGAGAATATCCTGCTTACTTATTATCTAAATTTAAAAACGAAGGTATCCATATTCAAATGGAAGCCGATGATTTAAAAATCATGAAACAATATCCGGTTGACTTTGTTTCATTTAGCTACTATTCTTCAAGCTGTGTCGCTAAAGACGATCAAGGTTTAAAGAAAACAGCGGCTAACACCATGACAGCCATCAAAAATCCTTATATTCCTTCAAGTGATTGGGGTTGGCAAATCGACCCTATTGGTTTAAGGGTTTCTTTAGTCGACTTATATGATCGTTATAGAAAACCATTATTCATCGTTGAAAACGGCTTAGGTGCTAAAGATGAGCTTGTGAATGGAACTGTTGAAGATGATTACCGCATCGAATACTTTGATGCTCACTTTAGAGAAATGTTGAATGCGATTGAAATTGACGGTGTCGATTTAATGGGTTACACCTCTTGGGGTTGTATCGATATTGTCAGCGAATCAACTAAACAAATGTCTAAACGTTACGGATTCATTTACGTTGATGCAAATGATAACGGAGAAGGAACATATCAACGCTATAAAAAGAAATCATTTGACTGGTATAAAAATGTCATTAAAACAAACGGCGCTTGCCTATTTGAAGAAGCATAAAATTAAGAAAGATATTTTGCGACTGACTGCAAAATATCTTTTTTACAAGATATGACATTTATCTATTAAAAAGATAAATAATCTATTTATTTTTAACCGTTAGTAGACATATAAAATGAATGAGAGTATAATTTTTAATGGTTAAACTTTTGTAACACTATTCATGAAAGGGGAGAAAAAGTGTGAAAACAAAGTACAGTTATACACCTTTAAGCATCATTGCAGTGGTTGCTAATGCGATTTTGTTTATAGGGTGTTTTATGATTTATTCACCTATCAACAGATTGTATAGAGTTGCCAGCTCAAATGATTATTCATCTATGATGGGTTCAGTTATGGGATCAGTCAATTCCATTGCTACAGGTTCTAAATTATTAGCCTTTGGTAGTCTTGCCACAATTGTTATGGCTGTTTTCCTTATTGTTTACTACATCTATGAAGAAAGAAAAACAATTATTGCTATTGAATTTGGAATCAATATCGTTGAAGCCTTATTGATTTTCAGTGTTGCTAACTCAGCTATAAGCATGGTTTCAAGTTTATTTTATTCATTGGATATTATCACCGGTTCAGTGGTAGGCATCTTTAAATTGTTATTATTTTTAAGTCTACTAGGCTTTATCGCACATTTAATTATACTCTTACAATTACTAGGGCACGTATATGTTCCTGCTTTGGCAGCATATATGCCAACACGCACCAATAACCTTATGGAAAATGCTAATGCAAAAGCTAATGACAGTCAAATTGAACCCAAAGCAACTAATCCAATCCATACTTCTGAGAAACAAGAAGAAGCTGAGGTAAACGAAGAAGATGTTTCTGGCGAAGTTCTTAAAGAAACAAAAGCAAAACAAGATAAAATAGTTGAAATCGTTGAAGAAACGCTTGCTGTGATTTCAGCATCTGAAGAAACAAAAGAAACTTCAGATGGGGAAGGAGTTGAATAAAATGAAAAAAACTTATCCATTTAAACCCCTTGCTGTCTTAATAAGTACTTTTGATGTCATGATGTTTATCGGTTCATTATGTTTGTGCACAATATCAATTGATACTTTCCTTGGTAGTCAGCTTGTATTTGGCTTACTTATTTTGATGTCAGGTGTTTTAGGTAGTTTATGCGCTGCTTGCTTGACTTACTATTACAATGCTCAAAAAGAAAAATGTATAGGCATCTTATCTTGTGCTATTGCCAATACAGTTATACCTTTACTTTTTATCTATTTAGTTTTCTATAGTTCCTCATTAGGAGGTATGTTTAAGTTTGTAACATTCTTAACATTGTTATTAGCCGTTGCTTGTATCTTTGCTTTACTGCGTTTAGATGATAAGATTCAAACTAACATTTTAGATGCTTATTTACCACATGGTAAAACAAAAAGCAAAGCAACTTTGCAAGAAGATGTATCTAGCGGTTCAAATGCAACGTCAGAAAGCAATAAGACAGTTTCGCTTGTCATTACTAAGGACAGTATCAAAAAATTCATCAGTAGTAAAAACGGTAAAATCGTGATAGCTTCTATCGTAGTGCTTCTTATCTTATTTGGCGGATATAAAATTTGGGACACTTTCTTTAATCGAACAGTCATTGACCCATTTGAAGATATGACACTTGAATTCAGTGGCTATGACGGTTCAGGGAATGCTTATATTGAAGATTATCCTGATATTGATTATGATATTACAAATGATAAAATGGCGGCTTTCATTCATGATATTGATTATGAAATTGAGAATGATGGTAAACTCTCCAATGGTGATAAAGTTGTCGTTAAAGCTACCTACTCCAAGGAAACAGCTAAAAGTGCCAAAGTTGATTTAGAAACAGAAAGCAAAGAATTTGAAGTTGAAGGATTAACGGTACTATACAAAAGTGCAGATGAAATTGATGAAGATTTATATGAAGAAGCCTTTGAATTTATGATGGAAGAAGTATCTGATGAAGTTGATGCCTCCGCTTTCTATAAAAGCTATTATCTATGTCAACCGGATCTTGAGCCATACTTCCAAGACAATTACTTGATTTTCGTTTTCACAAGACCTTATCAAACATACGATTATCAAGCCAAGAAAGACGTTATTAAAACAAGATACATCAGCTACTATGTTGAGTTTGATTCAAGTTTTGACAGTGACAAGTCTTTCGCTTTCAGCAAATCACTGCATAAACCTGATAGTTGGGAATATATTTATGATGAGAAAGATGTTGATGAAGCTGTTAAATATGCTTATACCACTTATTCAAGAGCCAACATCGAAGAAATCAATTTTGTTGACTAATTGATATAACGAAAAACAGACTATGTAAAAAATGATATGTACCCTCTTTACTAGACAAACCAATAAGGAGGGTATTTTTGTTTTGAATTAAAATTAGAGTGCGTAAAGCCAATTTTAATATCGAGTTTTTACATAATAGCCTTGTATTTTATACATAATTCTGTCGTAATAATATACACGAAAGGAGTTGTATAGTATGCCACAAATTAGACCGATTACAGACCTCAGAAATACTACTGAGATTTCCGAACTTCGCCACGCAAAACGCGAACCGCTTTTTATTACAAAGAATGGCTACGGCGATTTAGTGATTATGAGTATTGAAACATATGAGGAAATGATAGAAACAGCTAGGACCGATGCGGCAATCAGTGAAGCTGAAAAGGAATATGCTACCAACGGTATTCTACTAGACGCCAAAGAAGCTCTTTCTTCTTTACGGAGAAAACACTTTGGATAAATATGTTGTAAAGCTCTATACACGTGCTTGTCGAGATTTAGATGATATTTATACTTATATTGCTAGAAATCTCTTAGAACCTGACACCGCTTTGAATATAGTTGATGAATTAGAAGAAGCCATTTACAGCCTTGAGAAGTTACCAGAACGTGGCTCAATTCACCAAATTGGTGCTTATGCAGGCAGAAATTACCATCAATTATTTGTCAAAAATTATTGTATTATTTACCGTTTGATGAAGAAAAATAAAGAAGTGCATATCGTTACAGTACGATATATGCCTAGCAATTTCTAAAATTGAATAAAGTATAACAAGAAAGACTGTCTGAAATAGGCAGTTTTTTGTTGAAAAGAAAAAAGAGGATTGTTTTTGAAGTGAACCCCAAAGTTTGGATAGCAGACAAGGAGGTTCACTTTTAATATGTCAAAACTGACAAGAAAAGAAAGATTGGAAA
>CAJUOR010000017.1 GCA_910588165.1 uncultured Thomasclavelia sp. | reverse complement strand
ATAATCAAACAGCAGACGACCCCTGCAAAAGATTTAGTAGAAAGTTAGGAGTGATGAAAAATGTGGGAATTAGGAAAAGATTTACTGCTGGTATCTATGGGAATGGGGATCGGCGTAGTCTTGATGTGTATTATAAGCGTCGGCAAAGAAGCTGACAGACACATGGAAGAAAGCAAAGAAAACAAAGAAAGTGAGGACAATTAAATGAATTTCGGTCAAAATTTATATCAATGGTTTTTAAGCAATGCACAGTCATTAGTGTTAATGGCAATCGTAGTAATCGGTATCTATTTAGGGTTCAAGCGTGAGTTTTCAAAACTCATTGGCTTCTTGGTCGTTGCCCTTGTTGCCGTCGGATTGGTGTTCAATGCTGGCGGTGTAAAAGATGTACTGTTAGAGTTGTTCAATAAGATTATCGGTGCATAAAACATGGTAAGAAGCGGTTTTCTTTCGGGACTGACCGCTTTTTTCTTACCTAAATTTTAGATTGGAGTGATGAAATGAACGATATTTTTAAGGATATGCAGGCAAAAATCGGCTGTCAATATATTTCTGATTTACCCTCTTACAAACGTCAAGTGTGGCATGAAATGAAACGGCTGAACCTTGCCAGATACAGCAAAAAACAACTGGAAGATTTTTCAAAATATGCGTTTGGTATAGCGTACCCTGTGAATGTTTTGTTACCATATGGATTTTTGCTAGAATATGTCTATGTAATCTAGAGGTAGACAGAGGTTCAAAAAATTAGGACAACCTATGTGATTAAGAATGTAATCTAAGATAGACACAATCAAATCTTGTCTAAACGATAAAACAAAATCGTGTTAAGTCTATCATGTGATGCGAGTAGGAATAGGGTGGGTAATACACAATAAAATCAGAGAGTATTATATATAAAAACAAGAGTATGCAGTGATGAAAATGTTTTACTTGCCTTAAGAGAATTGCTTTATAAAACATTAACTTGATATACCACCTTATATCAAATTCCTCTATCAAACATCTAGAAATTTTGAATACATCATGTTAAACTTACATTGCAACAAGATTTGGAAGTTTGATGATGACACAAATAAAAATAAAAAATGAAACACCTAGCGATTATCGCAAAGTTGAAGAAATAATAAGAAAAGCCTTTTGGAACCTTTATGTACCAGTCTGTAGTGAACACTACATCGCTCATGTGATTAGAAATCACGAAGACTTCATTCACGAATTAGATTTAGTCATAGAATTAGATGGCGAAATTATCGGAAATATCATGTATACAAAAACTAAATTAGTCGATGAACAAGGTAATATCAAGCCTATTCTGACATTTGGTCCTATATGTGTGGCTAAAGAATATCAGCGTCAAGGTTATGGTAAACAGTTGATAGACTATTCCTTTCATAAAGCCATAGAATTGGGTTATGATTGTGTTGTTATTTTCGGTAGCCCTATGAACTATGTTACTTCCGGCTTTCAAAGTTGTTTAAAACATAATGTCTGCTTAGAAGGTGATATTTTCCCGGCAGCAATGTTAGTGAAGGAACTAAAAGAAGGAACATTAGATGGTAGAAAATGGTATTACTACGAAAGCCCGGGTTTTGCGATTGATCCAGCCCAAGTTGAAGTTTTTGATGCGACCTTTGAAGAAAAACTAGAAAAGAACACCCAACCAAGTCAAGAAGAATTTTATATTATGAGCCATGCTAGGCTTGGTTAGCTTGACTTTCAAATGTTACTCTATACAATTAAACAAGTGAACAAAAGAACATAAGCTATAAAATATATAGCTTAGTATAAAATCGGAAAGAGATACTATGATTGGTAGCTTTCCGATTTTTTACGTACTTCAATACTAAAAGAATGTAAATGTTGTTAAAATCTAAAATCTCTTTTATGAAGATAAGTTATAGAATGTATCGGCTTTCAAAAAATGAAAAACTCAAGCATGGTAAAGAAAACTTTGATATGATAAAAGCACTTTCAACAAGTTATAACGAAAGATGGGCGGTGGTATCTAATTGGTGAAAATAAAAGATTTAAAAGCTGATAATCTAAATAAAATCAGAGGTTGTTTATCTGATGGAAATATCTGGACTAAAAAGGCTTTAGCGAAAAAGACAGATCTTTCTTTGGCAACGACCACCAATATGCTTCAAATTTTATTAAAGCGCAAAGAGATATTATATATTGGAGAAGCTAGGTCGACAGGCGGTAGAAAATCGAAGCAGTATCAGCTTAATCAGGACTATGCCCATATTTTATGTGTCCTTCTGCATAAAAAAGACAATCAAGAAGGACTTGTCATTCAGCGTTTGGATTTATGTGGGCATCTATTAGAAGAAATGTCAAGTTATGTTACGCAAATGACACCGGAATTGTTGATAGAAATATTGCTTCATTTGAAGGCAAAAGATGCCTTGCTTGAGTATATCGCTTTAAGTATTCCGGGTGTTTGTGAAGACGGTAAAACTGATTTTTCTGATTTAAAGACCTTCCATCAATTAGATTTAAAAGCCCTCGTAGAAGAAAAATGTCATTTGCATTTTCTTATGGAAAATGATGTTAACGCAGCTTGCTTAGGTTTTTTAAATCAGCATACCCATGTGCAACATTTGACTTTAATCTATCAACCGCAAAATGATGCCGTGGGGTGTGGGCAGGTTATTAATCGTTCATTGTATCGAGGTTATTCACATTTTGCGGGTGAGTTGGGCTTTTTACCTTTCGATAATGATGCTTTAAAAGGTGAAACACTACAAAGAAACCCTCAGCTTTTATTAGAAAAACAAATTGAAACTTTATGCTGTGTTTTTAATCCGGAGTATGTTGTGATTTATAGCGAAGTGCTTAAAGATAAACATGACTTCAACTTGGCTTCTATTCCCATTAATCATCAACCGAAAATTGATTGGATTGAAGATATAGATAAATTGATTTTGACAGGATTATATCAACTTGCATTAGACCATTTAAAAGAGAAGGATACATGATGAAAAAAACAATAGATTTACATATGCATAGTCTGTATAGCGACGATGGTGAATTTACACCTGCTACATTAGTTGAAATGTGTGCGAAGAGTGGGATCAAGGTTATAGCTATAGTCGATCACAACAGTACAAGAGGCGTTCAGGAAGCCCTCGATACAGCTCAAAAACTAAATATTCAATGTATTCCGGCTATTGAAATTGATTGTCATTATGGAGATGTTAATCTTCATGTTGTCGGTTATGGCATTGATTATCAACACCCGATTTTTAAAGAAATTGAAGAAAATATTTTAAATCAAGAATTAAAATGCAGTTTAAAAAAGCTTGATTTAACTAATCAGTTAGGTTTTGAAGTTACCTCGCAACAAATGGACCAATTATCTAAAAACGGTGTTTATACCGGTGAGATGTTTGCGGAGGTTTTATTAAATGATGCTCGTTATGCACAAAATGAATTATTAACGCCTTATCGTGAAGGTGGGACAAGAAGCGATAATCCTTATGTCAATTTTTATTGGGACTATTATGCACAAGAGAAACCCTGTTACACAGAAATCGTTTTTCCGACGTTGCAAGAAACACTTGATTTAATCCATCAACATGACGGTATTGCCATACTCGCTCATCCGGGAAATAATCTAAAAGGAAAATTTGAAATGTTAGAGGATATGATTTCTTTAGGATTAGATGGGGTGGAAGTGTTTAGTAACTACCATACGTCAGAGGTCAATCAATACTTTTACCAAAAAGCTAAGGAATATCAGTTAGTGGTTACTTGTGGCAGTGATTTCCATGGTAAAACAAAACCGTCCATTTCTTTAGCTCAAACCGGAAGCTTTATTGAAGATGAAGAAATTTTGGCGTATTTAAAAGAAAAACAACTACTTGCATAAAGGAGAAAAAGAAAATGAAATGTGATTATCATGTGCATACTAATTACAGCGATGACTCTGTTTATTTAATGGAAGATGTTGTTTGTGATGCTATTCAAAAGGGCTTAAAAGAAATTTGTTTTACCGACCATGTTGATTATGGTATTAAAATAGATTGGGATAGTGGACAGGAGATTGTTTATAGAAATCACGAACCTTTAGCGAATGTTGATTATCCTATGTATATCAAAGAAATTAAAGCGTTGCAGAAAAAGTATCAAGGACAAATCGTACTTAAATGTGGCATGGAATTTGGTATGCAGATGCATACGATTTTCCAATTTCAAAAGTTGTTTAATTGCTATGATTTTGATTTTATTATTTTGTCTTGTCATCAAGTCGAAAATCAAGAGTTTTGGACGCAGGAATTTCAAAATGGAAAATCACAAAAAGAATACAATTTGCGATATTATCAGGAAATCTTAGATGTTATCAGAAATTATAAGGATTACAGTGTTTTAGGACATTTAGATTTAATTGTTCGCTATGATGAACAAGGACCTTACGCTTTTGAAAATATCAGAGATATTGTCACTGAAATTTTAAAGACGGTAATAGCCGATGGCAAGGGGATTGAAGTCAATACATCGAGTCATCGTTACAGTTTAAATGATTTACAACCGTCCAAAGATATTTTGAAACTCTATAAAGATTTAGGTGGCAAAATTGTGACAATCGGAAGTGACAGTCATCAAAAAGAACATCTAGGAGCTTATATTGAGGAAACCAAAAAGGAATTACTTGATTTAGGCTTTGAATATTATTGTACATTTGATAAAATGAAACCAATCTATCATAGTTTAAAGAAGGGAGAATAATCAATTGAAAAAAATCTTAGCTTTAGATATTAAATATGCACTTATGCAAGTTTTGTATTTCGGATCTTTTTGTGGCTTGATGGCTTATGCTTCGGTGTTCTTTTTAGCACATGGCGTTTCAAATGCTACTATTGGTATCATTTTAGCTATCACGAGTGTTATTACCGTTTTTACACAGCCACTGATTGCCGGCTTTGCCGATCAGCACCCTCAAATTGAGCTTCGCAAATTAGTTGTTGTCATGACTGTTTTAACGATTATTTTATCTATATTGCTTTATGTTTTTAAAGGGATAACCGCTTTACTGATTGCTTTTTTTGTCAGTGTGGCAACTATCATGATGACGATGCAACCTTTGTTTAACTCTTTAGCCTTTGTTTTTGAGAAATATGGAATTGAAATTAACTATGGTGTTGCTAGAGGGTTAGGGAGTGCTTCGTATGCCTTGGTTTCATTTGCGGTCGGTCATTTAGTTGAAGCTTATAACGCTGATTTGATTCCATGGGTTTATATTATCTTAAATATTTTATTGGTGTTAGTTGTCTATGGCTTTGTTTTACCTAAAACAGCAAAGATAACGACTACTTTACAAGCCGAAAAACAAACCGATGAAAAGACTTCTTTTATACAGTTTTGCACTGAGTACAAGCGCTTCATGATTTTTGTCTTTGGCGTTATGGTTGTCTTTTTTACTCATACGATTATCAATAATTTCTTTATTCAAATTTTGACACCAATCAATGGTACCGAAGGGGATATGGGAACGGCTGTTTTTATCGCTGCTATTGTCGAGTTACCTGCGATGAGTATGTTTAATGTGATTCGCCAAAAGATTAGCTGTGAGAAGCTTTTGATGATTTCCGTAGTGGTGTTTGCTTTGAAGCACACTTTGACTTATTTAGCGACAAGTGTATTCATGATCTATGTTGCTCAATTTATGCAAATAGGGGCGTATGCGATTTTAATTCCTGCCAGTGTGTATTATGTTAATGATAAAATTGCCGCAAGCGATGCTAATATGGGGCAGTCTATGGTGACCACAGCTATTGCAGCCAGTGGGATTCTTGCTAATTTAGTCGGTGGGATTCTTTTAGATGCATTAGGTGTTCATCAGGTTTTATTGATTGGGGCGATTGTTTCTTTTATCGGTGCAGCGATTGTGATTGTGGCAATGAAAGAGGTTAAACAAGCTTAGTTGAGAGAAATTTCCTATATAAATGCAAGATGCATTAAAATGGGAATAGGGATTGATAAAATAGAGTGCGGATATAAGGAGGAAAGCTCAATGAGTATTAAGGTTATTATTATGGATGTTGATGGGACATTAACGAACAGTGAAAAGAAAATTACGTCCAAAACAAAGGAAGCTTTGAAAAAAGCACAGGAAATGGGCATACGTTTGATTTTGGCTTCAGGTCGTCCGACAAGTGGTTTAAGAGAATTAGCACAAGAATTGGAAATGGATCAACACCACGGTTTATTTGTTGCCTTTAATGGTTCTAAAGTTTTAGATTGTCAAACAGATGAAGTTTTCTTCAATCAGGCAATGACTGTCGCAGAAGGTAAAGCTGTTTTAGAGCATATGAAAAACTTTAAAGAAGTTAGACCGATGATTGATAAAGACGATTATATGTATGTCAATGATGTTTTTGATTGTTGGATTAATTTTAAAGGTGAACCATTTAACGTGATTGAATATGAAGCAAGAGGTGGCTGTTTTAAACTTTGTGAACAAGCTGATTTAGCGGCTTTTGTTGACTATCCGTTAAATAAAATTTTAACAACGGCTGATCCTGAATATTTACAAGCACATTATGAAGAAATGAGAGCACCTTTTGATGGAAAGTTAAACTGTACGTTTACCGGACCGTTCTATTTTGAATTTACAGCTCAAGGTATTGATAAAGCCAAAGCCTTGGATACAGTTTTAATCCCAATGGGATATAAAAAAGAGGAAATGATTGCTTTTGGTGATGGTCAAAATGATGCTTCAATGGTGAAATATGCCGGTATTGGCGTAGCCATGGAAAACGCCGTTCAGGAATTAAAAGATATTGCCGATGAGATTACTTTATCCAATAATGATGATGGCATTGCCGAAACTTTATATAAATATATCCCTAAATTAAAGGCTTAAAGTTAAGGTAGCCGAAGGAAAAATATATTTAGCTAAAAAAGAACATGATATTTGTTGCTTCACAGATATCAAATCAGATAATCTATTTTGGCATATCATAAAGAAAATTTTAATAAAAAACACAAAGCAGGCTTACAAACCTGCTTTGCTTTCTTAATAAGAATATGTTAAAATGATTTGCAATATCATCAAATAGGAGGAGGCTAATGATGCAAGAAAATCTACAAGTGGAAATTGAAGTCAATCAGATGAAACTTTCAATAGACCCTAGACAATATAAAATTGATACAAAGTATAAATGTTGGCAAAGCGATAAGGATTTTATACCATATATTCAGTTGAAAGATGAAAGTCGAGTGCTGTTGACAGATTTTGAAGATATTCAAATCACACCCTATCATAGTGGAACTTATCAAGGTGTTTATATCACTTATCAAAAGGCTCGAAACACAAGTGTGAGCTTGCGTACGTTTTATTTAATTGACACGACAACAACTGAGTTGCTGTTACGCTTAATGACACTTCAAGAAGACGAAAATATTCAGGAAATCGCATGGCCTGGTCCTTTAGAAACACATGATGGCTATAGTGTCCTTCCGTATCGTCAAGGCATACTTTTGCCTCATGACGAAAAGATGAGTTTAAAATTACCTTTCAATGGTCAATTTTGTAGTGCAGCAGCTTACTTATCCATGCTTGGCAGTGTAGAAAAAAATGGGGCTGTTTTGATGATTAACGAAACCCCTTGGGATAGTCGCTATGAGGTTAAACAATTGTTTGAAAAAGAAGAAACAAGATTACAGTTTATCCAATTACCAAGTTTAGGTAAAATGCGTTATCGCAGAGATTTAAGATATGTTTTCTTTGCTAATGGTGATTACAATACTTTAGCGAAGTATTATCGTGGCTATTTAAAAGAAAAAGGACAGTTAAGAACCTTAAAGGAAAAAATGGTAGCTTTACCTCAGATTGAGGAATTAGTCAAATGTAGTTTTGTCCATACCGGTATCAAGACTTATGTTCAGCCGACTTCTCGTTTTTACGATGCAAATAATCCGGAAAAAAATAATCATTTAACCTCATTTAATCAAAGGGCAAACGAATTGGAAACCTATCAAAAGATGGGTATGGAACATTTGTATCTTCATTTAGACGGTTGGGGGATAGCTTATGATAACGGACACCCTGATGTTATGCCCATCAATGAACAAGCCGGTGGCATAGAGGGAATGAAGGCTTTAGAAACAAAGGCTCATGAATTAGGATATTTGTTTGGGATTCATGATCAGTATCGTGATTACTATCATTTAGCTAAAACTTATAACCGAGAATTTGCTTTGCAAGATATATCAGGCAATCATTATGAACACGCTAACTGGGCAGGTGGGGTGCAAAATTACTTGTGTGCTTCGGTTGCTAAAGATTATGTCAAACGTAATTTTGAAAAATTAAAAGGCTATGATATCGGTTTAGATGGGGCTTATTTAGATGTTTTCACTTGTAATGAGTTAGATGAGTGTGCTAATGTGAACCATTTGATGACTAGAAAAGATTGTGCAATGTATCGTGAACAGTGCTTTCAATATTTAGTTGCCAATCAGATTATGCCTAGCAGTGAGGAAGTTAACGAATGGGCGATGAACACGCTTGTTTTCTGCCACTATGCCCCTTATGAATTTCAGATGTATGAAAACGGTAAGGCAGCAGGTATTGGTATTCCGTTATTTAACTTAGTTTATCATGACTGTGTGGTGATTCCGTGGATGATGGACAAGCCTAGTGATGACTATATGCTGTATGCTTTATTGAATGGGGGCGCCCCTTATTTTAAACGTGATGCGGCTTATCCTAATATTGATGGTGCTTTTACCAAAGGGCTAGTACCTTTAAATCAACAAAAAAAGCGTTGTGAAATCGTCAGTCAATTCCACCGAAAAGTAGCCGGTGTTGAAATGGTTTCTCATGAATTTATAGATAATACATTTAGAAAACAAAAGACTGTTTTTGAAAATGGAATGACGGTTATTATTGATTTAAACCAAGGGACTTATGAAATTATTTCAAAGTAGTGAATTATGATTGATTTTCTTTAAAATATAGTCTATAATACATACAAATCCGATGAAAAAGAGGAAGTTATTGTCACTTTTAGAACAGAGAAGATGGGTAGCTGGAAACATCGCTAAAGGATTTAACTTTTGACACTTTGGAGGAGTGGTTTTGAAAAGAGTAGAAATCAACGGTAGCGCCGTTAACGCTTAAGAACCAATTAAGGTGGTACCGCGGTTATTTCGCCCTTAGGATTAAGGGCGTTTTTTTATAAAGAAGGAGGAAAAAATATGGCTTATACAGCACCAAGAGGAACTGTCGATTTGTTAATTGAAGATACAACTAAATGGCAGAAATTAGAACAAATTCTACGGACAATCAGTGATTTATACAATGTTAAGGAAATTCGCACCCCAATTTTTGAACATACTGAATTATTTAACCGTTCGGTAGGTGATACAAGTGATGTGGTTACCAAAGAGATGTACACATTTGAAGATAAGAAGGGACGTTCTATCACGCTTCGTCCTGAAGGTACGGCAGGCGTAGCCAGAGCCTTTGTGGAAAACAAACTGTTTTCATTACCGGATAAACCTGTGAAATTGTATTATATGGGACCGATGTTTAGATACGAAAGACCTCAAAAAGGAAGACAACGTCAATTCCATCAGTTTGGTGTTGAGATGTTAGGCGTTGAAAATCCGGCTTTAGATGTGGAAGCGATGTGCATGGCTGTAACCATCGTTAAAGCTTTAGGTTTAAAAAATGTGCGTTTGGTTATCAATACTTTAGGTGATAGTCAAAGTCGTGATATGCATAAACAAGCTTTAAAAGAGCATTTTAAACCATATTTAGATGAATTATGCTATGACTGTAATCAACGTTTTGAAAAAAATCCATTGCGTATTTTAGACTGCAAAGTTGATAAAGAACATGAAGCCATGAAAACTGCCCCGAAAACTTTAGACTATTTGACTGATGAAGCCAAAGCGTATTTTGATGAGGTTTGTGGGTTGTTAGACGATTTAGAAGTCGAATATGAAATTGATCCTAATTTGGTTCGTGGTTTAGATTACTACTGTCATGTCGTTTTTGAAGTCATCAGCGATGATCCTATTTTAGGTGCCCAGGCAACGCTTGGCGGAGGGGGACGCTATAATTCGATGATTGAGCAATTAGGCGGACCGGCTACACCGGGGATTGGTTTTGCCTTTGGTATGGAACGTTTAACGATTGCTTTAGGTAATGAAGAAGCAAATGAAGAAGATGGCTTAGATGTTTATGTGATGCCACTAGGCGCTCAAACTATTTCATTATCAGCTCAAATTTTGGCGATGCTAAGAGCTAATGGCTTTAAAGCTGATATGGATTACAATAAACGTGGCATGAAAGCGATGTTTAAAACAGTTGATAGAACACACGCTCGTTTTGCGATGATTATCGGTGAAGATGAGGCTCTTAATGAAGTAGTTAATATCAAAGATACGTTCAACCGTACGCAAGATACCGTGAAATTAGAAGATATTATCAGTTATTTAGAAAAGAAAATGGGGGAATAAACGATGTATCGCACACATAATAATGGAGAACTTCGCATTGAACAAGTCAACCAAACAGTTACCTTAGTCGGTTGGGTAGCCAAGAAAAGAAATTTAGGTTCTTTAGTTTTTATTGATTTACGTGATCGACATGGGATTACGCAGGTTATCTGTGGTGAAAATTTTGAAAATATCACCAAAGATATTCACAATGAATATGTTTTACAAGTTACAGGTCAAGTTGTTGAAAGAAGCTCAAAAAATCCTAAAATGCCAACCGGTGATATTGAAATTGAAGCAACGGAAATTAAAATCATCAACACAGCTAATCAAACACCGATGATTATTGCCGATAAAACCGATGCTTTAGAGGATACGCGTTTAAAATATCGCTATTTAGATTTGCGTCGTCCTTGCCTTCAGGAAATTTTGAAGGTTCGTCATCAAGTGACCATGATTGCCAGAAACTACTTATCGGATAGGGATTTCCTAGAAATCGAAACACCGATTTTATGTAAATCAACACCTGAGGGAGCAAGAGATTACTTAGTGCCAAGTCGTATTTCTAAAGGTGGATTCTATGCTTTACCACAGTCGCCACAACTTTATAAACAGTTATTGATGATTGGCGGTATGGATAAATATTTCCAAATTGCCCGCTGTTTCCGTGATGAAGATTTACGTGCGGACCGTCAACCTGAATTTACGCAGATTGATATTGAAATGAGCTTCGTTGATGAAGAAGATGTTTTTGGTGTTGTCGAAGGGTTAATGGGGGAAATTTTCAATAAAATTAAAAATGTAACGCTACCTAAATTTAAACGTATACCTTATGTTGAGTGTATGGCTCGCTATGGTTCAGATAAACCGGATTTACGCTTTGATATGGAATTAAATAATGTCAGTGATATTTTTGCCAATACAGAATTTGCGGTATTTAAAAACATTTTAGAAGCAAATGGCATCATCAATATGATCGTGGTTAAAGACCAAGCAACACAATTCTCAAGAAAGCAATTAGATAGGCTTCAAGAATACGCTAAGATTTACGGGGCAAAAGCTTTATCTTTCTTAAAATATAACAATGCTACTTATGCAGGATCGATTGCCAAAGTGGTTTCCGATGAAGAAAAAGCGTTGTTGACAGAGAAATATCATATTGCGGAAAATGATTTATTATTGTTTATTGCCGATAAAAAAGCGGTTGCGCAAACAGCTTTAGGCGCTGTGCGTTTGAAATTAGGTCAAGATTTAGGCTTAATTGATGAAAGTCAATATCAGTTCTTATGGGTGACAAACTTCCCAATGTTTGAATATAGCGAAGAAGAAGAGCGTTTTGTAGCAGCTCATCACCCATTTACATCACCGAATTTAGAAGATGTCGATAAATTGTTGACAGATAAAGAAAACTGCTATTCAAGAGCCTATGATTTAGTTTTAAACGGCTATGAATTATTAAGCGGTTCTATTCGTATTCATGACCAAAAGCTTCAAGAAAAAGTATTTGAAGCTATTGGTATGAGCCAAGAGGAAGCTAAAAGGCGTTTTGGTTTCTTCCTAGATGCCTTCAGATACGGTACACCTCCACATGGCGGTGTAGGGATTGGCTTGGAACGTTTGATTATGATTTTGGTTGGAACAGACAATATCCGTGATGTTGTGGCATTCCCTAAAACAGCCAGTGCCTCTGATTTAATGAGTGAAGCACCAAGCGGAGTTGATGTTAAACAGCTTAAAGAATTAGGCATCGAGGTGAGCTGCCATGAATAGACGTTTTCAAGCTTTAGTTGAACGTTTAAAAAAAGAGGATATGGACTATTTATTAGTTAGTGATCCTGCGAGTATTTCGTATCTAACCGATAAAATGATTTATCCGGGGGAAAGAATGTTAGTGTTATGTGTCAGTGCTAAAGGTCAGCACGCTTTCTTCCTCAATCGTCTATTCAATGTACCTGAAACATTTGATTTTGAGAAAATTTGGTTTTTTGACACAGATGATTATATCAAAATGTTAGCTGACTATTTAAAGAGGGCAAAAAAAATCGGTGTCGATAAAATATGGCCGGCAAGATTTTTACTACCTTTGATGAATCATTTACCACAAGCAACTTTTGTCAATGGCTCGTATGCAATTGATGAAATTCGCATGATTAAAGATGAAAATGAAAAAGCATTGATGCGACAGGCAAGTTTAATCAATGATCAAAGTATGGCAGATATGCTTCATGCCTTAAAAGAAGGTGTAACGGAAAATGAAATGGCTGAACAGTTGTTTAGCTTTTATGCAAAGCACGGCGGCGAAGGCTTTTCCTTCGCACCAATTGTCGGCTATGGGGCAAATGGTGCTGACGGACATCATGGCTGTGATGATACACCTTTGAAAAAAGGGGATAGTATTGTCATTGATATGGGCTGTATGTATCAAGGCTATTGTTCGGATATGACTAGAACAGTTTTTTATCAGGAAGTTTCGGAAAAACAAAAAGAAGTCTATCAATTAGTGCTTGAAGCCAATTTAGCTGCCCAAGCTATTATTAAACCGGGGGTTCGTTTATGCGATATCGACAAAGCTGCTCGCGATGTGATTGAAAAGGCCGGTTATGGACCTAATTTTAACCATCGTACCGGACACTTTATCGGACGTGAAGTGCATGAATACGGCGACGTTTCAGCTAATTTCGATATGCCGGTCAAAGAGGGAATGATTTTCTCAATCGAACCGGGTATTTATATCGAAGGTGAGTTTGGCGTAAGAATTGAAGATTTAGTTTTGGTGACAGAAGATGGCTGTGAAATCTTAAATCACTATCCGAAAGACTTAATCGTGATTGAATAAAATCAGGTTTCATCTGATATTTCAATTTCAATATTAAAAAGGCAATCGCTACATATAATATGTATAGATTGCCTTTATTTAGTTACATTTTATTAGATTTGTTTGGGTTATGTAACTTTTTGTTTTGGTATTCGCCTGAATTAGGATTGCTGAAATATTCTTGTAATTCTTCTTTACTTTCGTGCTGTACATTTTGATTTTGCTTTTTGTTTTTCTTGTTTGACATGAATCAATCTCTCCTTTATTTATTTGCCTTTGGGCAATCTTATTATGGAATAACTGAAAAAAATTATACAGCTTTTTTATTTTTTATTCGCAATATGACCAATTTGTGCTAAAATAATATAGAGGTGACAAAAATGTATTATTTTATTGGAATTAAAGGCTCAGGTATGGCTTCTTTAGCGACAATCCTTTATGATTTAGGTTATGAAGTTAAGGGAAGCGATATCTCGAAGTATATATTTATTGAAGATGAATTAAGAAACCGCAATATTGAAATCTTAGATTTTGATGCCAATAATATTAAAGATGGTTATCATGTCATTATCGGCAATGCGTTTGGTGAAGACCATGAAGAAGTATTGGCAGCTAGAAATAATCCGACAGTAACTTGTATGCGTTATTTCGATTTTTTAGGCGAGTTTATGGAACATTTTGTTTCTATCGCTGTCGCCGGAACACATGGCAAGACGACTACAACCGGTATGGCTTATCATTTATTTAAAGAGTATGATAAGACTTCTGTGCTGATTGGTGATGGGACAGGACATGCGGTTAAAGAGGCGAAATATTTTATTGCGGAATCTTGTGAGTATCAAGATCATTTCTTGCATTATTATCCAAAGTACGCCATTATCAACAATATCGAATTAGATCATGTTGATTATTTTAAGACATTAGAGGCATATAAGGCTTCTTTTGAGAAATTTGCCAACCAAGTGAAAGATACAGTAATTATTTGGGGCGATGACCCGTATTTACCTAAATTGAATATTCAAAAACCAAAGTTGATGTTTGGTTTAGGTGAGCACAATGATGTGCAAGCTGTGAATGTTTTAGAAAATCCGCAAGGCATGAGCTTTGATGTTTATATTCACCGTGAGCTATTCGGACATTTTAATTTACCGTTTTATGGAAAACATATGCTGTTAGATGTTTTGGGTGTTTTAACTCTAGGCTATTTGGAAGGTATGGACGCTGACTATATGCAAAAACGGTTAGCGACTTTTAAAGGTGTTAAACGTCGCTATACCATTAAAGAACATGATGATTGTATTTATGTCGATGATTACGCTCATCACCCAACAGCTGTGAAATATGTTATTGAAGCGACAAGGGTGCGTTATCCTCATAAACAAGTCATTGCCTTGTTTAAACCGGATCGTTTTTCTCGCATTAAACAATTCGCTAAAGAGTTTGCGGATAGTTTAAATTTAGCTGATGAAGTTTATTTATGTCATTTCCCTGAAAATGCTGCTAAAGAACCGGGAATTGATATCGATATTACGGAAATCGGACAATATATCCCTAGAGCAAAAATCATTAAAGAAGATATGGAGGCTGCAAAGCAATTAGCTAAGTATCACAATGCGGTGTATCTCTTTATGTCTAGTAAGGATATCTATAAATTAGAAGAAAAAGTTATAAAATGTAAAGAATAGTGAAAGCGTTTTAATATTTTGTTGCAAAAGAAAAAAAGTTGTTTTATAATAATAACGTAAAAGAAAAGAGGTGTTGTCATGACTACGGTAGAAGTTTGTCTATGTATACTGCTTGTAGCCGGTGCTTTTGCACTTATTTGCTTAGGAATTTTCTTCATTAAATCACTTTCTACTTTAGAAGAGCTAAATCATAGTATGATTGAGGCTCAAAAAACAATTGAAAGTGTGAATTTGACAGTAGATAATGTCAATTGCAAGCTAGAGGCATTAGATGCATTGGGAGATAGAGTTAACGGATTCTTTCAAAGTGGTTCACGATCAAGCCTTCTTGGTAAAGCTACCGGGCTAGTAGGAATGTATCAGGTCGGTAAGCATAGGAAAAGCAGAAATCAAAAAAAGAGAGGATGAGTCAAATGAAATTGGGAAAATTGTTAGTTGGTTTAGGAATCGGTACAGTTATCGGTATGTTGATTGCGCCTAAAAAGGGTAGCGAGCTTGTTGAAGACATCAACGCTAAAGTTAAAGATGCTAAGGAAGCGGCTAAAGAGTTAAAAAAAGAAGATGTCATTGCAAAGTTTAATGAAACAACAGCTTCTGTGCAAAAAGCTATCAAAGAATTTGATAAAGAAGAATTCAAAGAAACAACAAAAGTGAAACTAGAAAATTTAGGAACAAAAATCAGTGATTTAAAAGAGAAAGTTGTAGAAAGCGATCAATTTAATAAAATGGTTGGTACTTTCAACAATATTGCCAATACAGTTAATGATAAAGTCGAAGAGATTATCGATGAATTAGAACTTGAGGAAATCAATGAAGAAATCGAAGAAGAAATTGACGATACAGCTAAAGAGATTGAAGAATTGATTCAAGAAATGAACGCTGATAGCGAAGATTCTAAATAAAGGGAGGTGTCGGTCGTGAAAAAAGTAACGATTTATGATGTATCCCGTGAAGCAGGTGTTTCATTAGCGACAGTCAGCCGTGTCATCAATGGTTCTAGTGTCGTGAAGGAAAGTACCAGACAGCGTGTTTTGGAAGTAATTAAGCGTTTAGACTTTAAACCAAATGAAGTAGCCAGAGGTCTAGCTAAAAGTAAAACAACAATGATTGCGGTTGTTTTCCCACAATCTTTGTTTGCTCATGTTAAAGATATGATTGGCGGAATCGGAGATGCCAGCCGTACATTAAAATATAATGTAACAATCCATACAACCGATGATATCGGTGAAGATAACATGATTGACGATTTAGTGGAAAAATTGATTAAATCACGTGTTGATGGCGTTATTCTTTTCAACAATGAATTATTAGATCAGGAAATTGAAAGAATTAAGTCTTATGATATGCCTATTGTCGTTATCGGCGATCGTGTTTCTGACGATAATATGGGTTCGGTTTTTGCCGATGCTAAACAGATTACTTATCAGTTAGTTTCTTCATACCTGGATAAAGGTGTTAAAGATATTGCTTTCTTTACAGCTGTTCAGAACTTGGTGAAGAAAGTGGATTTAGTAGAAGGTATTAAAGAAGCTTATCATGAACATGATATGGAATTTGAAAATGTCCACAATGTTTCTACACGTTATGAAGAAAGCTATCCATATTTCTTAGATTATTTTAAAACACATCGTCCACAAGTGGTTATTACCGGATATGATAAGGAAGGTGTTGCGGTAATCAATGCCGCTAGAGCTAACGGTATTCGTGTTCCCGAAGATTTAGAAGTTATCGGTATGATGAATACTTCTTATGGTATTATGTGCAATCCAACCTTAACAACCGTTAATATTCCGGTTTACAATATGGGAGCTTTGGCTTTGAGATTGTTGACGAAGATGTTGAATAATGAGGATATCGAAACAAAAGAAGTGATTGTAAGACATCTTTTGATTAAACGTGAATCTACAAAATAGGTTGCATTTATTGTCAAAGATGTTATAATACAACCAATGACAATGAAAAAGCAAAATCATTTTAAGGTGACAGAAGAGAGCTGACGGTGGTGCAAGTCAGTTGGACAAGAAATGATGATACACTTTGGAGTTTCCAAGTGAAAAGCTTGGACGGACGCCCGTTAAAGTATTGAGTGCATACATTTTTGTATGAATAAAGGTGGTACCGCGAGATTTCGTCCTTTTGATGAAATCTCTTTTTTATTTAAAGGAAAGGGGTAATAAACATGGGTATTTATGAAGAATTAGAATGGCGTGGTTTGATTAAGGACGTTAGTTCACCTGATTTAAGAGAAAAGTTAAACAACGGTGGCATGACGTTTTATATCGGTACAGACCCAACAGGTGATAGTTTACATATCGGACATTTTTCATCTTTCTTGATTTCTAAACGTTTAAAGGAAGCCGGACATCACCCAATCTTATTGGTAGGTGGTGGAACCGGATTAATCGGTGATCCTAAACCCGATGCTGAACGTCCGATGATTACTGTAGAACAAGTGCAACACAACTTTAATTGCTTGAAGGCTCAGGCTCAACGCATTTTTGGTTTTGAGGTCGTTAATAACTATGATTGGTTGAAAAACTTTTCATACATTGAATTTTTAAGAGATTTCGGTAAATATTTCAATATCAACTATATGTTGAATAAGGATATTATCCGTCGTCGTTTAGACTTAGGCATTACTTACACAGAATTCTCATATATGATTATGCAAGCGTGTGATTTTTTACATTTGTTTGAAGAAAAGAATTGTGTATTGCAATGTGCCGGTCAAGATCAGTGGGGAAATATTACGGCCGGTATCGAATTGATTAGAAAGAAAACAGGTAAAGAAGCGTATGGCTTTACGATGCCGATGTTAACTAAAAGTGATGGGACTAAATTCGGTAAGACTAACGGTAAAGCGATTTGGTTAGATAGAGAAAAAACATCACCTTATGAAATGTATCAATTCTTCATCAATTCAGAAGACAGCAAAGTAATTGATTACTTAAAATTCTTAACTTTCTTGTCAAAAGAAGAAATTGAAGCATTAGAAAAGAAAAATATTGAAGCGCCGCATTTGCGTGAAGCTCATAAAGCATTAGCTCAAGAAGTTATTACTTATATTCATGGGGCAGAGGCTTTTGAAGAAGCTGTTCAAATTTCAGAAATGTTATTCTCAGGTAAAATTCAAAACTTAACCTTAGAACAAGTGAAACAATGTTTTAATGGCGTTAGTCAAACCGAAATAAGTGAAGATATGCCGATAATGGAAGCTTTAATTACTTGTAAAGCTGCCGGCAGTAAACGTGAAGCCAGAGAATTTGTGAAAGGCGGTTCCGTTTTGGTTAACGGTGCCAAGGTCACTGATATTGACCATGTCATTTCTAAAGAAAATGCTTTTGGTAATGAGGTTACGGTCATTCGTCGAGGCAAAAAGAACTACTTTGTTTTAAAACATCAATATTAAACTAAAGCAGGGACTCCCTGCTTTTTTTGCTATTTGTTATTTATTTTTAGAGCGGTTTCATGATATAATTTAAACAAGTTACAAGGAGGTTATATAATGAAACAATGGTGGAAAGAAGAAGTTGTTTATCAAATTTATCCTAAAAGTTTTATGGACAGTAATGATGATGGTATCGGTGATGTCAAAGGTATTATTTCCAAATTAGATTATTTGAAAAAATTAGGGATAACGATGATTTGGGTATGTCCGATTTATCAATCACCAATGGACGATAATGGTTATGACATATCCGATTACTGTGACATTCACCCTGACTTCGGAACGATGGCAGATGTTGAGCTATTGATTAAAGAAGCTAAAAAAAGAGATATTAAATTGATTATGGATTTAGTTATCAATCATACTTCTGATGAACATGAGTGGTTTAAAGAAGCTTTAGCTAATCCTCATAGTGATAAAAGGAATTATTATATTTTCAAAGAAGGGAAGAATAATCAACCACCGACAAATTGGCGTTCGGTCTTTGGCGGTTCGGTTTGGGAAAAAGTGCCTAATGAAGATAATATGTACTATTTCCATGCTTTTTCTAAAAAACAGCCCGATTTGAATTGGGAGAATCCCAAGTTAAGACAAGCCATTTACGATATGATTTGTTTTTGGCTTGAAAAAGGCATTGCCGGCTTTAGAGTTGATGCCATCAATTTTATCAAGAAAAATCAAGCTTGGCCTGATGGAAAAGTTGATGGGGCAGATGGATTAAGTGCTTGTTTCCCATTCTCACGTAATGTGCCCGGAATTGAAACTTTTTTTGCGGAATTAAGAAAAGAAACCTTTGACAAATATCAATGTATGACGGTGGCTGAAGCAGTGGGAGTCCCTTATGACAAACTTGATATTTTTACGGGTGAAAACGGTTGTTTCTCAATGTTGTTTGATTTTAATTACACCAATTTGGATATTAACGAAAACGAAGAATGGTTTCATCGTCAAAATTGGACGGTTAAACAATTAAAAGAAGGTATTTTCTTAAGTCAAAAAGAGATTCGTAAAATAGGTTGGTCAGCACCGTTTATTGAAAATCACGATCAACCTCGTGCCATTGATAAATGGATGGATAACCCTAAAAACAGAACTCCTCAATTTGCTAAGATGTTAGGAAATCTATACTTTTTCTTACAAGGAACACCATTCATCTATCAAGGTCAGGAATTGGGAATTGTCAATAATGAACGTCAATCTATTGATGAATTTGATGATTTAAGTACCCTTTCGCAATATGAACGCTCCATGCAGGAGGGCTATACAGCGCAAGAGGCTTTAGCGTTAATGAATCGTCGTTCACGAGATAACTCACGTGCTCCTATGACATGGACTAAAGAAAAGAACGGAGGCTTTACTAAAGGCACACCTTGGTTAAAAGTTAACGAATTTTACCAAGATTATGCTGCGGAAAGCCAAGTTGATGATAAAGAATCTGTATTTAGTTACTATCAACAAATGATTGCCCTACATGAAAACCCACTATACCATGATACATTAGTTTACGGGGAATTTGAACCGATGGAAACTGAAGATAATGTTATCGCATATGTACGAAAAAGTGAAGATATGAGTATTTTAGTCATCAATAATTTTCAAGATGTTGCAACCTCTATAGATGTTGAGGATTGTGAAGTCTTGTTAAGTAATGATGCGGTTTATCATGAAGCGGGAAAGATTATCTTACAGCCATTCCAAAGTATAGTAGCAGTTAAGAAGTAAGTCACATTTTGACTGCTTCTTTTTTTAAATTGCTGTTTTCTAAATGCTTTTAAAATGCTATACTAAAAAAGGTGATAATTTATGGATAAAAAACAAGAAATGTTACAATTAGTCGAAAAATTAAATGAAGCAGCTAAAGCATATTATGCAACAGATAAAGAGGTCATGACTAACCTTGAATATGATGCTCTGTATGAACGTTTGGAGCTTTTAGAAAAAGAATTAGGTACAATCCTTTCTAACAGTCCTACTCAAAGAGTCGGCTATGAAGTTTTAAGTGAATTACCTAAGATAGCTCACACTTCACCGATGCTGTCGCTAGATAAAACCAAAGATCCTCAAGCCTTGCGTTCATGGTTAAACCTTCACGCAGGCGTTTTGTCATGGAAGTTAGATGGCTTGACGATTGTTCTAACTTATCGTGATGGGCAATTAGTTCAGGCGGTAACACGCGGTAATGGTGAAGAAGGGGAAGTCATTACCAATAATGCTCGTGTATTCGATAATATCCCTTTAAAAATAGCTTATCATGATGAATTGGTAATACGTGGTGAGGCAATTATTACCTATCGAGATTTTGAAAAAATCAATGCTCAAATAGAGCATGAAAGTGAGAAATATAAGAACCCCAGAAACTTATGCAGCGGTTCTGTGCGTCAGCTAAACAACCAAATCACCCAACAAAGACACGTGCGTTTTGTCGCCTTCAGTTTGGTTGAGGCTAATCAGACCTTCAACAATTCACGCATGGAACAATTTAATTGGTTGGAAAGTTTAGGATTTGAAGTTGTCGCTCATCAATTAGTTACTCCTGATACTATTGTAGAAACGATTGAGGCATTTGAAGGAAAGATTGTCGATAATCCATACCCAAGCGATGGTTTGGTTTTAACCTTTGAGGATATTGCTTATGGTAACAGTTTAGGAAGAACCGCAAAATTTCCTCGTGATTCGATTGCTTTTAAATGGCAAGATGAAACAAAAGAAACAAGAATCAAAGAAATTGAATGGTCAGCAAGTAGAACCGGTTTAATTAACCCGGTAGCCATTTTTGAACCGGTGGCATTGGAAGGGACAACCGTTTCTCGTGCTTCTTTACATAATGTCAGTATTGTCGAGAATTTAGGTATTGGTATCGGGGATAGGGTCATGGTTTATAAAGCGAATATGATTATTCCTCAAATTTCCGAAAACCTAGATAGAAGCGGGAATTTAGAAATACCTAAAGAGTGTCCTGTTTGTCATGGGGCAACGGAAATTAAAGATGATGATGGCATTAGGACTTTGTATTGCACTAATCCCGATTGTTTAGCTAAACACTTAAAACAATTCGTTCATTTCGTCAGTCGTGATGCCCTTAATATCGAAGGGTTATCCGAAATGACATTAGAGAAGTTTATTGCCTTAGGATATATTAAAGAGTTGGCGGATATTTTTAGTTTAGAAAAGTACCGTTTACGTATTGAGAATTTAGAAGGCTTTGGGAAAAAGAGCTATGCTAATCTCATCAAGGCTATAGAAAAAGCTCGCCATACGACAGCTGTACGCTTCTTGTATGGGCTAGGTATTCCTAATATCGGTTTAGCTAACGCTAAATTGATTGTGAAACATTTTAATGGGGATTTAGATGCCATTTTGCATGCGGAAAGTCAAACTTTAATTAGTATTGATGGCATCGGTGAGGTGATGGCTCAGGCTTATGTTTCTTATATGCAAGATGCTAGACATCAAAAAATCATAACTGATTTGCTTGCTGTTTTGGATATTGCAAAAGAACAGGAAAGTCAAGTTACGCAAATTTTTGAAGGCTTAACCTTTTGTGTAACCGGTAGTGTCGAGCATTTTAAAAATCGTAAAGACCTAGCTTCAGAAATTGAAAAACGTGGGGGTAAGGTTACTAGCTCGGTAACTTCTAAAACGCATTACTTAATCAATAATGATGTGACAAGTAACTCTAGTAAAAATAAGAAAGCGAAGGATTTGAATATCCCGATTATATCAGAAAGCACGTTTGTAGCGTGGTTGGAAAGTGAGGAAAAGCCAAATGTATAAAATGATATTTTCCGATTTAGATGAAACATTGTTGACTAGTGATCATCATGTCCCAAAAATCAATCAAGTCGCCATTGCGAAAGCCAGAGAAAAAGGTGTCAAGTTTGTACCGGCAACCGGACGTGGCTATGAAATGACTAAGGAAATCTTAAAGGAAATAGGGATTGCCGATCAAGAAAACGAATATGTGATTGCTTTTAATGGCGGTATGATTGTGGAATGCAAGGATTTCAAAGAATTGTTGTTTCAGGGACTAGATTATGATGTGGTTGAAAAGATTTATAATTTCGGTAAAAACTTTGATGTCTGCATTGAAATTTTCACGCCCGAAGGTGTTTACATCTTCCATGCCAATGAAGATGAAATTGCCCGCAAGACAAAGCAAAAGGCTAATTTCCATGTGATTGAAGGCGATGACTTATCATTTCTTAAAACGCATCGTTTAGTTAAAATTATTTTCCAAAAGCGTGATATGGCTTATCTTCATGATTTGGCAAGCCAAATGACTGATATAACAGATGGCGTAGTGGAAGTAAGTTATTCATCATCACGCTATTTAGAGTTTAATCGTTTAGGCGTTAATAAAGGGCAAGCGGCTAAATGGCTCGCTGATTATTTAGGAATTGACATCATGGATACCATAGCAATAGGGGATAATGAAAATGATATTTCCATGTTGCAGGTAGCCGGACTTTCAGTCGCGGTTAAATGTGCCGAACCGCATATTCGGGCACTAACTGATACTGTTACGACACATGATTTCCATGAAGGTGCTGTAGCGGAAATGATTGAAAAATATGTGTTATAAAAAAGGATAGTGAAATAGGTTGATAGAGGTTATGGTGAGAAGGTTTTCATTTATTTGAATGAAAATGCTTTGACACATAAACCTTTTTTATTATTTGTATGCTGTAAATCGAGGCATATTTGACAAGCCGGATAAATAAGCGTATAATAAAGACCGATATTATAAATAAGGAGATGGTATATTTTGGACCCGAGTCACAGTTATAGTTTTAGTTTTGCCATATTAGGCGTTTGTTTTATTATGTCTGCATTCTTTTCATGTGCGGAAACAGCATTGCTTTCCGTTAGTAAGATTCGTATCCGGACACTTGTTGAGGAAGGCAATAAGAGAGCGAAGTTAGTAGAGCGTCTAATCGATGACACGGATTCATTGTTGAGTACGATACTTGTAGGAAATAACCTTGTCAATATCGGAGCTTCTTCATTATCGACTGTTTTGGCAGTTGAGTTTTTCGGAGATGCCGGAGCAGGGATTGCTACAGGTGCTGTTACTTTAGTTATTTTGATTTTCGGTGAAATTACACCAAAATCAATAGCTACGAAATATGCGGATTCAATCAGCTTAGCAATTGCTGGGATAATTCACTTTTTCGTTACAATTTTTAAACCTATTGTGGTTATTTTAAATTCTGTTACAGGATTTATTGTACGCTTGTTTGGTGGCGACCGTCAAATCGGTCCGACATTGACAGAAGAAGAATTAAAAACTTATGTAACAGTTTCTCATGAAGAAGGCATTATCGAAGAAGAAGAAAAAGAAATGATTCATAATGTGTTTGAATTTGGGGATACTGAAATTAAAGAAGTTATGACACCACGTATTCATGTTGTCAGCATTTCTGATGATGTGACATACGATGAGTTGTTAGAAATATACAAAGAACAGCGTTTCTCAAGAATTCCTGTTCACAATAGTGAGGATAATGATGACATTATAGGTGTCTTAAATGTTAAGGACTTGCTATTGGTGGACATAGATAAAGAGAATTTTAATGTTAGAGATTATGCGAGGGAAGCGTTTATTGTTTATGAATTTAATCATATTTCAGATGCGTTTGAGCGTATGCGTTCCAATAAAAAATCAAGTTTAGCGATTGTATTAGATGAATATGGTGTTATGAGCGGTATTGTTACAATCGAGGACATGATTGAGGAAATCGTCGGTGAAATTGGCGATGAATACGATATAGAAGAAGAAACGATTAAAATGATTGGTGAAAATACATTCTTAATTGATGGTTCTGTAAGTTTTAATGAGATCAATGATGTTTTAGGAACTAATTTCCAATCCGATGACTTTGAATCTATTGGCGGATTGGTTTTAGGTGAGATAGGTGAACCTGAATTGCATCGCGAATTAAAAATCGGGCGAGCAACACTTTCGATTGAGAAAATTCATAAAAATCGTATCGAACAATTAAAAATGGTTTTCGTTGATACCGAAAAGAAAGATGACAATTAGTTCTCAAATTAAAACTTTTATTGTCAAGGTAGAGGCAGGTCTTTTGGAGAACTAGCCTCTTTTTTAAAAGGAGATTATAGCTTGAATTATTTTTTAAAGGCTTTATATAAATATAGGCAGAAAATATCATCATTACATACGACAAGTTTGTCTTATTATATTATTTTGTCTGCTGTACCTATTCTGACTTTGATGGTTGTATCATTCAAATCTTTGCATTATAATGTGAATTTAATCGAAAAGTCACTGTCAAGATATTTTTCGAGTGATTTAATAGAGATGATTATTAACTATTTGACAAAAACCAATCAAAACTACTTTTCTTTATTGGCGATTGTCTTGTGTTTGATTGTTTCAAGTCGAGGGATTTATCGGTTAAAGAAAGAAGCGGATAGTCTTTACGAAATCCCTAAAGACAACATCAGTTTAGTCAGACATCGTTTAAACGCTGTTTGGAATACGATAGCTTTTGTCTTATTCGCAACGCTTATCGTGATGGCGATTGGTATTTTACCGAGTTTAACCATTGTTTTGGATTGGTTATCTTTAGCGAAATTAAGTAAGTATTTAGTTTCGTTTGGGATTATTTTTGTCTTGATGTTTTTAATCAATATGATTGTACCGTCTATTTGGCCCGGCTTCAGGGCAGGCTGTTTAGGCTCATTAGTTTCTGCGATAGGAATTTCAGGCTTAATTATTTTTATACGTTTATTCAGTAATGCCGCAACTTACAATACAATTTACGGTCCGCTTGCTAATATGGCTGCCTTATTGATTATGTTGAATTGGATGAGTCGTGTAATTTATTTTGGAATATGTTTTAGTAGTGTTGTCTATTTAGAAAATAAAACGAAGGAGGTTAGCTATGAGAGAACCAGCAACAGTGAAAGCAACAGTTAAAAAACTTGGAATTAACGGAGAAGGTATTGCCTATTTAGATAAAAAAATTACTTTTATCCAGGGGGCCTTACCGGGTGAAGAGGTTGCGATTGAAATTACCCGCAATGAAACAAAATATAAAATTGGTTCATTAAAGAAAGTTATTGTGCCTTCATCGCATCGTATTAAAGCTAAATGCAGATATCAGAAGGATTGTTTAGGGTGCCCGCTGATGATTTTAGATTACCCAAGTCAATTGGAAAACAAATATCAGTTAGTTAAAGATACATTTGCAAAGTATGTCGGTAAAGCCTTTGAACATACAGAATTTGAACCGGTTGTACCTGCCGGACAGCAGTTAGGTATTCGAAACGTCGTTCGTTTACCGGTTGTTAATTTTAATGATCGTTTAACTTTCGGAATCTATCAAAGAGAATCTAAGTTTTTAACATTGATGTCAGATTGTCCGATGCAGTCTAAACGCATCAATGGCTGTTTAGCCAAATTAGAACAAGTATTAAATGAAATGCACTTACACGCATACGATGATTTAAAGAAAAAAGGTGTCCGCTTTTTAACGGTTAGAGAATTTGATGCGGGATTACAGTTAATCTTTGTAACAGGGCTAGACAGATTGCCGGATAGAGCAATTGAAGTCATTTCTAAGTTTGAAGAAGTTAAAAGCATCATTGTAACTATCAACACAACAAAAAAACAAGATTTTGATGCTTCGCGTTATGAATATCGCTATGGTAGTCATAAAGGCATGATGGAACAGATTTTTATGCAAAAGAAATTCTCTATTTCAAGTAAATCTGATTTCCCGGTATATCGTCTACACGCTTTAAGAATAGCTAAAACATTAGCAAGCTTAATTCCGGAAGATGTCGCTAAGATTATTGAGCTTGGCTGTGGCATCGGTTTATATTCGCTTGGATTAGATGAAAAATACGAAATTCGCGGGATTGACATCAGTAAAATCAACGTTCTTGATGCCAATAACAATGCTCGTTTGCAAAATAGAGAAAACGCTGTTTATGAAGATGGAAGAATTGAAAATTTATTCACGGTCTTATCGAAAAGAAATCATTATGATTTAGCGATGATTCATTTAGACCGCTTTAAGATGAATGAAGCTTTAGTAGATAGTATCAATGCTTCCAAAATAAAATATCTGTTAATTGAAAGTGACCATGTATCTATGTTAGCTAAAAATATTTCACAATTAACAAATTTTTACCAATTAAACAAGATTATTGCTTTAGATGCGAACCCTAATGGCTCTGGTGTGAGCGTTGTTGCGATGATGACAAGGAAAAAATGAGTAAAAAGTTAAAGACTTTTACTCTTTTTTTTTATTACATGAAAAAGACTTCCATTTACCTATAAAAATGTTATAATAGATGGGTATAAAATTTAAAGGAGTGGAGGAGAACTATGTCTTTTTTATCAGGACTCGGTAGAGTTAAATTAGATGGACAAAAAGGCTTGACTAAAGATAAGCCAATTAAGGTCATTGATGCACCTGAATGTGTTTATGTTCCTTTAGTCATTGGTACCGCAACTCAGTTTGATATCCACGTGGCAGAAGGAGATCATGTTTGTGTTGGGACAAAATTAGCAACACGCAAGGATATGTATGTACCGATTTACAGTCCGATTTCAGGAACTGTAAAAGGATTTGAAAAACGTATGCATGCAACCGGTCGTCCTCAAAACCATGTTGTGATTGAAAATGATGGTCAAAACGAAACTGTTAAGGTTTTAGACATCGCTGATGTTGAGGCTATGAGTGCACAAGAGATTGTTGATGCCATGAAAGAGTTGGGACTTGTTGGCTTGGGTGGCTCTGGATTCCCTACATACATCAAGTACGGAAATGTGCAAAATATTACGACTGTTGTTATTAATGGGGTTGAATGTGAACCATTTATTACAAGTGACCATGTTGCAATGAAGCGTGATGTGAAAGCATTATTCGATGGTGTTTCATTGATGAAGAAAGCGGCTGATGCTTCTTTGGCAGTGATTGCTATTAAAAAAGGAAAACCTGACTTATTGGCACTTTTAAATGCTGAAGTAGCTAACTATCCAGGTATTGAAGTTAAAGAAGTGCCTGATGTTTATCCAATGGGTTGGGAACGTACGCTTGTTAAGCAATTGACAAAGAAAGATTACGATCGTTTCCCTAGTGAAGTTGGCGTTATTGTTAATAATGCGTCTACAGCTATCGCTTTGTCAAAAGGTATTCGCAATGGTGAAGCCATTACCAAACGTATTGTGACTGTTTCCGGTAACGGTGTTAAAGATCCGCAAAACGTTGAAGTTGTTGTAGGAACACCATTTAATCAAATTATTGAAGCTATTGGCGGATATGCTGATGCTTCTGACGGCTTTGTTTTATCAGGTGGACCAATGATGGGAAAATCTGTTATGAACGATCAATTTGTTATTAGCTCATATACCAATAGCGTGACATGTATGATTCGTGAAAATATTGAATCATTACCATGTCTTAAATGTGGAGAATGTACATCACATTGTCCAGCTCATTTGCAGCCGGTAAAAATTATTCAGGCAGAAAAAAGAGCTGATGTTGAAATGTTAGAAAAATTAGATGTTATGCGCTGTATAGAATGTGGTATGTGTACTTACATCTGCCCATCTAAGATTGAAGTGACTGATTTTGTTTCTAAAGCGAAACGTCGTGTCAATCTTGCAAATATCAAGAAAAACGCAGCGGCTAAGAAGAAATAGGGGGATAGGAAGATGAAAATTAGTTTAAAGAGAACATCACCGAACTATCGTCGTAAACTTAGCACAAATCAAATCATGAATGAATTAACACTCACACTTTTAGTGGTGTCTGTTGCTTCAGTTGTGTATAATTTCACACGTGGTTCGGAATATGGTATTCATGCCATTATGATTCATGTACTTTCAGTAGTAACAGCGTTGATTACTGAATGTGTATTCTTCAAAGTTTCTAAGAAAGAAAATGTAGTTAAAGAATTGAAAAATTCATTCCCATTGGTAACATCAATTATCTTTGCGTTGACTTTACCGGTAGGAACACCATATTATGTTGTGGTTATCGGTTCATTTATTGCTATTTTCTTTGGAAAGCTTATCTATGGAGGCTTTGGACAAAACATTTTTAACCCGGCATTAGTCGGACGTGTTGTTGTTCACCTTTCATTTGGTGCTCAATTAACAACTAACTTGGGTATTGATACAACAAGTGGAGCAACACCATTAACATTATTAAGCGGAACAAACTTCATGGGTGAATTAGATATGAGTCTTGGCTCATTATTCACCGGAATGTATGGTGGAACTTTAGGTGAAACTTTCACAATTTTAATTTTGTTGCTATGCGTCGTTTTAGTTTGGCGTAAAATTATAGATTACAGAATTCCTTTAGCTTACTTAGGCACAGTTTTAGTATCTGCCTTTGTTCAGGGTGCGGTATGTGGTTTAGATCCAATCACAAATATGTTAACGCATTTAGCTTTAGGTGGTGTCGTATTTGGGGCTGTCTTTATGGCAACTGACCCGGTTACTTCACCTACAAGCCCATTAGGTAAAGTTATCTACGGTATTGGTTTAGGTTTTATTACGATGTTGATTCGTTATAAAGCTAACTATCCTGAAGGTGTTTTATTCTCAATCTTAATCATGAATATGTTTACGCCGATGATTGATAACTTTACATTAGGCCGTACAAATCAGAAAATGGTTAAACAATGGCTTGTACTTGCGGTTACGTTTATTATTTCCATTGGAACAGTCGGTGCTATTTCAACAACTTTAGAAGAACCGGTTAAAGAACCTGAAAAACCTGCTGTACCTGAAAAGAACTATGAAGTTATCAGCAAAAACGGTAATGTTTATGTTGTCGCTTCAAGAGGTTTTGGCGGTAATGTAGAATTAGAAGTCACATTTGACGGTGATACAATCACTTCTGTTAAAGCTCTTAACTATGCAGGTGAAACAGAAGGTTACGGTAAAGATTTAATTGAAAAAGGTGAAGTACCTGCAGATGCTTCTAAAGCCGATGCAGCTAAGAAATTCAATGACAGTATCTTCGCAAATCCAATAACTAAAGCGGATTTAGATGGTATTGATACAGCTACCGGCGCAACAATGACTTCAAATGGTATTGTCAATGCGTTAAAAGGTGCTATTGAAGAAAAAGAAAATGATCCAATCGTGAGTGCTAACGGCAATGTTTACGTTGTTCGTGGACAAGGCTTTAATCAATCTTCAAAAATGCAAGTTGAAGTAACGATGGATAAAGCTAATCGTCAAGTAACTTCTGTTAAAGTATTAAGCTATGCCGGCGAAACAGAAGGTTATGGTAAAGATTTAATTGAAAAAGGCGAAGTAACTGCTGATGCTTCTAAAGCCGATGTGGCAAAAGCTTTCTATGAAAAAGTTTTAAAAGGTCAAATGAGCTATGATGAAATTGCGGGCATTGATACAGCTACCGGTGCAACAATGACATCTAAAGGTATCGTCGGTGCAATTAACACAGCAATTGAAGCTTATGATGCTGTATTAGATAAGAGTCCTAATGGTGTTTATACTATTAAGACAACAGGCTTTGCGAATAGTGAAATGACTGTTGAAGTTAAAATCAATGGTTCAACTGTTGAATCAGTGAAGGTGCTTGATTATGCCGGTGAAACGCAAGGCTACGGTAAAGACTTAATTGAAAAAGGTGAAGTGCCTGCTGACGCTTCTAAAGCAGACGCGGCTAAAGCTTTCTTTGATACAGTTCTTTCCGGTTCATTTGAAAGCGAAGCGATTAGTGGTATTGATACGGCAACAGGTGCTACATTTACTTCAACTGGTATCGTAGAGGCTATCAGTAAAGCAGTAGCTGCTGATGCACAATAGTAGGAGGGTTGGACGATGAATAAAATTGTAAAATTGGTTGTTTTCTTAGCCCTCGTCAGTGGTTTATCTGGCTTATGCTTGTCTTTGGTTAATGATATGACTAAACCTATCATTGAAGAACAAAAACTTGCAGCGGTTAAGGACAGCTTAGAAGTATTATATCCGGGTGCTGAATTTGCGGAAGAAACAGTGTCACTTGATTCAGGCAGCCCAATTCAAAACGTTTATAAAATCAGCGGATCAGCTGAAGGTTATGTTTATAAAGTCGGTGTTAACGGTTATGGTGGAGAAGTAACTTACTTAGTTGGTATCAACAAAGATGGTTCATATCAAGGATTTGTCGCTTTATCATACGATGGAGAAACAAGCGGATTTGGTACACGTATTGCCGAACCGGAATTCTCCGATCAATTTAACGGTAAAACAATTGACGATAATATCGATACTTTAGCAGGTGCTACTGTAACATCTACACCTGTTGTTAAAGGTATCGGTCAAGCAGTCGCACATTTTGAAGAAAACTATAAATAGAAAGGTAGGCGGAACTTATGAAGAAAAGTGAAATTTTCAAAAAAGGAATTACAGTTGAAAATCCAATCTTTGGCTTATTATTAGGTCTTTGTTCAGCGCTTGCCATTACGACAACTCTGACAAATGCGATTGGTATGGGTATGGCAGTAACAGCTGTATTATTGTTATCAAATATTATTATTTCAGCAATCAGAAATATTGTACCATCAGAAATTCGTATTCCTGTGTACATTGTCATTATTGCAACTTTAGTTAAATGCGTTCAAATGTTGATGAATGCCTATGCGTTATCTTTATATAACTCATTAGGTGTTTTCATTCCATTGATCGTTGTTAACTGTGTTATTTTAGGAAGAGCTGAATCTTTCGCAAGTAAAAATACAATTATGGATTCTATTATTGATGCGTTAGGTATGGGTTTAGGTTACACTTTGGCTATTGTAACAATTTCTTTCTTCCGTCAGTTAATCGGAACAGGTGGATTAGAATTGTTAAATCCATTTAACAGTGAACAAGTTATTTTCAGTGTTTCAATCTTTAAGGATTATGCAGTTAGCTTATTTAGTCAACCTGCCGGTGCTTTCTTAACATTAGGAACCATCATTGGTGTGATTCAAACAGTTTCAATCTCTAAAAAGAAAAAAGCGGAAGCGCAACAGAAAGTTGAGGTGAAATAACGATGGAATTATTCGCATTATTTATTTCTTTGATGTTAGTAAATAACGTTGTTTTGAGTAAATTCTACGCAGTTTGTCCATTACTTGGTGTTTCAAAAAGTTCTAAGGGTGCATTATCAATGGGAGCTGCCGTAACATTCGTTATTTTCGCGTCATCATTGATTACACATACTTTATATACTTATGTGTTAGTACCTATGGACATTGTCTATATGGATTTAATTACTTTTATCTTGGTTATCGCTTCATTAGTCCAATTCGTTGAAATGTTCTTAAAGAAAACATCTCCTGCTATTTATAAAGCCATGGGTGTTTACTTACCGCTCATTACAACAAACTGTGCTGTATTAGGTGTTGCCTTAGATAACATCTCTGCCGGTTATAACTTATTAGAAGCAGGCGTTGCAGGTATTGCGGTATCTTTAGGATTCACATTAGTTATCTATGTCTTTGCAACCATTCGTGAACGTTTAGAAATCGCATCTACACCTGAAGGATTCAAAGGTGTACCAATTGCTTTAATTACGGCAGCTATTATGGCTTGTGCATTTGCCGGCTTAAATGGGCTAGTATAACATGAATAATCTCTTAGTTGCAGCTATTTGGCTAGGTGTGTTAGTATTTATTTATATTGTTGGATATTTGTTAAATAGGAAAACACCAAGGCCTAGTGGCTGTGAGGACTTAACAGCAGAATGTGATGGTTGTCAATCATTCGATTGTACACACAATCCTGCTCATCAAAAGGAGGAAGCAAAATGATTAATGCAATTGTAGCTTTGGCTGCTATCGGTGGCGTGTTAGGTTTACTTTTAGGAATTGCAGATAAATACTTAAAAGTTGAAGTTGACACACGTATTGATGTTGTTACAGGAATGCTTGCCGGCGCTAACTGTGGTGGTTGCGGTTTTCCTGGCTGTGCCGGATTTGCAACTGCACTTGTTGAAGGTGAAGTTGATAAGGTATCCAAATGTGCTCCTACAAATGCTGAAAAGAAAGCAGCAATTGTTGAATATTTGAATACAACACCAGGTCCTGACGGAACAACATTAAAAGTATCTGATACTTTTAA
>CAJUOR010000016.1:22894-33831 GCA_910588165.1 uncultured Thomasclavelia sp. | reverse complement strand
AGTCGATGGAGTCATATTGGTGAGCTCGTCACTCTGGGTGTCAAATTTGACATACGTCCACTCTTTCCGACACTTTCGGAAAGTAACTGACTGTCTTCCACCTCAACGGCTTCGACCCCATAAAAATTTGCTTTATTGACAACTACTTTTTTAGTATTAGCTGAAGCATCGCTCGCATATAAAACTAACTTCGCTTGCTTTTTGCGAATAGCTTCAATAGCTGTTTCACCAAAAGATAATTGTCTTGCTCTTTGACACAACCCTAATAGTTGCATCGCTTCTTTATTCAACTGCGTAAGTCATCAACTCCTCATAGATTTCATCGGGAATGTCTACTTCCAAAGCACGCTTCAACGCTCCCTTTTTTTTAGCTAACTCAATTGCTTCTTTGGAACGTTTTAAATAGGCACCTCGTCCGTTCTTTTTTCCTGTCGCATCTACAAAAAGCTCTCCTTCTTTACTGCGAACAACACGAATTAAATCACGCTTGGGTAATTGTTCATTAGTTGCCACGCATTTTCTCATTGGAATTTTTTTCATAGACTCACCTCTTAATTGTTGTCGTAGTATTCATCGTAAGCATCGTAATCAATTTCTTCATCATATTTTGATAAATCATCATCTTCATACTCATATTCATACTCTTCGCCTTCAGCATAAATAGGCATAGCATTTGACTTTTGGACTTCTTCATTTACTTTTTGAGCCGCTTCTTTTGCTTCTTGAGCTTCTAGGTATTTCTCAATTTCAGCTACACCTCTATCAAACTCTTTACTAATAAGTTCTTCATCTGATACTTCATCTAAGCTTGGCATTTCAACAGCTTCGTCTTCATCAGCTTCAACCACAAAGTCTTCAACAACCATTTCGATTTCATTTTCTTCAACTTCATCGGTTAAATCAATACCTTCGCTGATAGCTTCACTTAATGATTTAATATCAATTTTCCAATCTGTCAATCTAACAGCCAAACGAGCATTCTGACCACGTTTACCGATAGCTAATGATAATTGGTTATCAGGTACAACAACGATAGCTGTACGTTCTTTTTCATCTCCGATAAGCACATTTAAAACAACAGCCGGACTTAAAGCATTAGAGATGAAAACTTTTGGGTCATTTGAATATTGAACAATATCAATCATTTCACCATTCAATTCTTCAACGATATTTCTTACACGTGTTCCTTTAGGACCAACACACGCACCGATTGGGTCAATGTTTTCATCTTTAGCATAAACGGCGATTTTAGTACGTTCCCCTGCTTCACGACTTACAGATTTGATTTCAACTGTACCATCGTAAATTTCAGGTACTTCTAATTCAAATAAACGCTTCACTAATTTTGGATCTGTTCTTGATACATTGACATGAGTTCCTTTCGGATTGTTTTCAACATCTGTCACATAGACTTTAATATGTTGTCCCTCAACTAATTTCTCATGAGGAATCTGATTACCTAATGGTAGTAACGCTCCCATTTTACCAATATTGATAATCGCAAATCTCGGTTCAACACGGTCAATAATCCCGGTGATAATTTCATCTTTTTTATCTGCGTATTCTTGATATAAAGATTCTTTTTCGGCTTCACGAATCTTTTGACGCAAAATCTGCTTAGTTTGACTTGCAGCTAAACGTCCGAATACATCTGGTGAAACAACTGTTTCAACAAGATCCCCGATATTGAATTTAGGATTGATTTCTCTTGCTTCTTCTAATGAAATTTCTAAATCTTCATCATTAACATCATCGACAACTTCACGAATTTCAAACAATGAAATCTTGAAATTCTTTGGGTTGATTTCTACACGTACTGTTGCTTCAGCACACATATAGTTTTTCTTATATGACTTTTCTAAAGCTTCTTTCAAAGCCTCAAAAACGACTTCACGTTTAATTCCACGTTCGTTTTCAAGTATATCCAATGCTTCAATAATTTTTTTACTGCTCATTTTACTTTCCTCCTAGAATTTGACAGCTAAACGGATAAATTGAATGTTTTCATAAGCAATGCTGACTTTTTTGCGAATGTTTTTTACTAAATAAGTCATCTCCAAGATACCGTCATGGACTTCTTCGATTGTCCCGTAAAACTCATCTAAACCGGCTTTAGGGTCTTTTAATTGAATATAGACATATTCCCCTTGCGCATTTTCAACAGCTTCATAGCTTCTTAAAGTTTTTTCGATACCCGGTGATGAAATTTCTAAATAATATTCGTTTTTGATCGGATCAACTTCATCTAGTTTAGCACTGATGACCTCGGTAATTTCAACGCACGTATCCATATCCAAAGAACCTTCATTCCTTTCTACAAATATACGTAAATACCATTCGTTTTTTTCCATTTCATAAACAATATCATCTAAATAACAATCTTTCGCTTCAATCAGCGGCAAAACGATTTCTTTAACTTTCGATATCACATCGTTTGTCATGCAAATCTCCTTTCTACCAATAATAAAGAGTGGGTTTCCCCACTCACTTGCTTACTTTCTACACCTATATTGTAGCACAAATAAAATAAATTACAACTAAAACATCATGTTTTTATCATAATATTTTAGAAAAGTGACAATTGATTTTCCTCTTGTAAATCCTCAAAGACATTCATCAGGGTTAGAGTTTTGATATGCGTATTATTTAAGCGTGTCCGCTTCATAACATCTTCTTTAGATATAAAACTATGTTCCTTTCTAGCTTCAACAACCGAAATCGCAACAGCTTCCCCTAGACCATCAATACATGAGAAAGGCGGTACGATGATTTTTTGATCATTAGGGTGAGGCATGAAACGTGTTGCATCGGATAACTCTAAATCAATATTACTAAAACGGTATCCTCTTTCAAACATCTCTAAACATATATCAAAGACACCAAACAAATCTTCATCTTTCTTGGCTGACCTTTTCTCTATTTTGAGCTGTTCAATCTCTTTTCTTCTTGAAAATACAGCTTCTTTTCCCTTAACCATCGTTTCGATTTCATAAGCATCGCAACGTGTCGTAAAATAGACAGAATAGTATTCTTGCGGATAGTATAGCTTCCACCAAGCCACACGAATAGCTGATAAAACATAGGCAGCGGCATGGGCTTTGGGGAACATATATTTGATTTTAGCACATGACTCAATATACCATTGATCAATATGAGCATCTTCTAAAACTTTGACCCACTCCTGCCAGCCTTCCTTGTTTTTAGAAGGCATGCCTTTACGCACAAACTCCATAATTTTAAATGCCTGCAATGGCTCTAAGCCATGTTGCATTAAGTAGACCATAATATCATCACGACACCCGATAACTTCTTTTAGCGTACAAATACCTGATTTAATCAACTGCTCGGCATTGCCTAAGTAAACATCAGTTCCGTGTGAAAGTCCGGAAATAATCACCAAATCATTGAAGGTTGAAGGATTTGTCTGCTCAAGCATTCCCCTAACAAACGGTGTTCCAAACTCCGGTAAACCTAAAGCCCCTGTTTTACAATTGATAAAACTTAAATCAATCCCCATCGCTTCACATGAATTGAATAAACTCATGACACGTTTATCATTGGTTGGAATATCCTTAGGATCAATGCCTGTTAAGTCTTGCAACATACGAATAACCGTCGGATCAACGTGTCCCAAAATATCCAATTTTAAGACATTATCATGAATCGCATGGAAGTCAAAATGCGTTGTTTTCCATAAAGAATTCAAATCATCGGCAGGATATTGAACCGGGGTAAAATCGTACACGTCCATTTCTTTCGGAATAACAATAATACCTCCCGGATGCTGTCCGGTTGTGCGCTTTACATCTTGACAACCTAAGGCGATTCGTGCCAGTTCAGCAGAATTGATAGAGTTTTCAATCCCTAATAATTCACTATAACCCTTAGCATAACCGTAAGCTGTTTTTTCGGCGACGGTCGAAATTGTACCGGCACGATATACTTTATCTTCACCGAAAAGCACTTTAGTATAATCATGGGCTTTCCATTGGTAATCACCTGAGAAATTTAAGTCGATATCCGGAACCTTATCCGCATTAAATCCTAAAAAGGTTTCAAACGGAATATTATGTCCATCACCAATCATCGGCTGACCGCAAACCGGACAATTCTTATTTTCCAAATCGTAGCCATCCGCTATTTCTTTAGGATCGACAAACTCGCTATATGTACAACTAGGACAACGATAATGCGGTGGTAATGGATTAACTTCGGTAATGCCTGACATAGTTGCGACAAATGATGAACCGACCGAACCACGTGAACCTACAAGATAGCCATCTTCATTAGATTTCTTAACAAGGCGATGAGCGATGTAATAAATGACCCCAAAGCCATGTTTAATAATACTGCCTAGCTCTCTTTCTAAACGCTTTTCTACAATTTCAGGTAATTTTTCACCATACATTTGATGCGCTGTTTCATAACAAAGGCGTTTTAAATTTTCATCCGCCCCTTCAATTGTCGGTGTATATAATTTGTCATGTACAACATTAAAGCTTTCTATCATATCGGCAATTTGACGGGTATTTGTTACTACATACTCAAATGCCTCATCTTTATCCATCCAAGCTTCAAAACTCGCAAGCATTTCATCAGTTGTTCGCAAATAACAGCTAGGTGTAAACGCACGTGGATTTTTTCTGTCACACAATGGGTGAGCTCGATGGTTAATGCCAATGGTCGGATTGGAAATAAAGACATCACGATAAATTTTATCTCTTTCATCTAAGAAATGCACATCGCCTGTGGCAACAACCAATTTACCTTTGGCTTTGGCATGATCGATTAAACGGCGAATTGATTTTTTCAAATTCTCAATATTTTCAATACTGCCTCTTTCGATTAAATGCTGATAATCTTCTAATGGCTGAATTTCGATATAATCATAAAAGTCGATTAACTCATCTAACTTTTGATCATCACTATTCATACAAGCTTCAAACACTTCTGATTTATAGCAGCTGCTACCAACTAAAATGCCTTCATGATATTGTTGAATCAACTCTTTTGGCAAACGAGCTTCATCATGAAAATAAGTTGTATTCGCTTCTGTGATGAGCTTAAACATATTTCTTAAACCGGTTTTATTTTTTGCCAACATCGTCACATGATAAGGATAAACCAACTTATAGGTACTGTTCATATCCTGATAATGATTAAGCTGATTGATATTGTAGATCTTTTCGTTCATCAATTGATGAAACATCATATTTAAAACACTGCCTAAAACCTCGGCATCATAATCTGCTCGGTGTGCCACTTCATCATCATAAGCCACACGATAAACACGAGCAACACTTCCCAAACGATAAGATTTCATCGGTTTTAGAATGGCTCTAGCTAGTGGCAGTGTATCAATAATAGGATTTTGAATAGGTGGTCTACCCGCTTTTTGATAGGCAACATTTAAAAAGCCTACGTCGAAGGTCGCATTGTGGGCAACGATGACACAATCACCGAAAAACTCTGCAATTCGGTCGACTAACTGTTCTGCATAAGGTGCATCTTTAACCATATCATTAGTGATATGCGTTAAGTTGACAATCTTATTAGAAATCTCTTTTCCCGGATTAACGAATGTTTGCATACGGTCAATGACTTCTCCATTTTTAATTTTAACCGCACCAAATTCCGTAATCCCGTCATGAACAACCGATAAACCGGTCGTTTCTAAGTCGAAGGAAACAAAGACGCCATCTTCAATCGGAACGGATTTCTCATTCATCACAATATGTAATTGCGGATCGATCGTATTGATTTCAACACCGTAAATCATTTTGATCTTATTCTTTGCGGCTGCCTGTTGTGCCTCCGGGAAAGATTGTACATTACCATGATCTGTAACGGCGATTGCCTGATGCCCCCATTTAGCTGCTCTGGAAACATATTCACTTATAGTAGAAAGTCCGTCCATCGCAGACATTTTAGTATGGGTATGTAATTCAATACGTTTTTCTATGGCAACATCTTCTTTAGCTTTAGGACCTTCGACAATCTCAACCTTGTTAGCCATCACTAGCATCTCTTTGGCAAAGCTGTCAAATTTATATTCACCGCTAACTTCCACCCAAACATTTCCCTTACCTATTTTATTCATCTCTTCGATAGATACTCTGGCATTTTCAAAACGTTTCACTAAAATCGAATCTGTATAATCTGTGACCCATAAAGTTTGGATATGCTTCTTAGTCTTAGTTTCAGTCAATTCTGTCATAAAGACAAAACCTCTGATATTCACAAACTGATCCCCTTGTTTCAGTTCATCTAAACTCACGCTCACATATTCGTTTTTCTTACGATAAAATGGTGTTTTGGGTTTGGCAACTTCTTCTTTTACAATTGGCTTTTCAACAGCTATTTCAATATTGCTTGCCATTTCTTCTTTGATTTTCTGATAGTCATCATTACTTTCGTCAATCTTGGCTTGAACATAAACTTTAAATCCTACTTGTTCTAAGGCTTGTTCTAAACGTCTTTCAAAAGAAGCCATACTGGAAAGTTGAATCTCATTGACTACTTCAAATAGAATGGTATCATTATCATATGACATTTTTAAATCACTGATAAAGGTCCATGAAGGATTATCTTGACCTAATAGCAACATAAAATAACGGGCATAATTTAAAACTTCTTCTTTCAAATACAAGGGTGTCGCAACTTCAAAACTCGCCTTAGCAGGATACGGAAATGTTTGCAGCTGCTTTTCAAATCGGCGATATTCTTCAAAAGGAATTGTTTCGTTAGAAGCGATAAAGAAATGGTAACAGTCATTTTGGTTGACTGTTACCTTTTTAATTTCTGCATTTGAAAGGACCGGTAAATCATTTTCAAGTTCAAGTTGGCGTAGTAAAATCTGCATTTTATTCATTGAAAATTTATCTTCCTTCCTTTAAAACATTCTTGATACATCTTGAATCGTAACAATAATCATCAGACCAAATACAAGCATTAATCCCGCCAATTGTAAATAATAGCGGACCTTGGTTGAAATCGGTCTACCCATTGCTTTTTCCACTAATGAAAACAAAATTTGTGAGCCATCTAAACCGGGAATCGGTAAAAGGTTAAAAATACCGACATTGATACTTAAAGCGGCAGTCAATAAAATTAACGTACCGATTTGTCCAGATTGCGTAACTTCACTTGTTACTTGGTAAATTCCCGCAGGTCCGGATAATTGGGAAATTGTATTTTTTGAATCTGTCACTAGCTTGCCTAAAGTCGTAAAAATCATCATTGACATTTCTTTAACATCGCTGATGGTATAGTGAATTGCTTCACCGAAAGTCAAAGAACGTGTAGGGACTTGAATTCCTAAATAAAACGCTTGGGTCGTTTCATTCAAAGGAAGCATTGCTTCTTTTTCAATGCTTTGGCTTCCACGCTGATAAGTAATGATAGCCTTGGCACTCTTATCGTTAATGCCATTATTTTTAGTAGATAAAGCCTTGTTTAAATCTGTCATGCTATTGATGGCATAATGCGTATCTGTACTTTCAAAATAAACATCGGTCAAAATATCATTTGCCTGTAATCCGATTTCTTTGGCAACCCCATCTTCTAATACAACATCAATTTGATTGGTATCAACCGCCACAGCTCCTTGGGTCATATTAACACCGACAAGCAAAATAATCGCTAACACAAAGTTCATGAAAACACCGGCACTCATAATAACGACCTGTTTCCATGTTTTGATACCTTTAATCGTTCGTTCAAAAGGTACATCTTTCATACTCTCGTTATCTTCCTGATCAACCTCGCCTGCCATCGCTACATAACCGCCAATCGGTAAGGCACGAATATGATATTCTGTTTCCCCTTTTTTTGTATGCCATAATGAAGGTCCCATTCCCATTGAAAATTCACCGCAATATACACCAAAAAGTTTAGCTGCAATGAAGTGTCCTAACTCATGGATTAAGATAATAGAACCTAATACAATAATAAATACCAAAATGTTAATAAATGTCTGCACGTGCATTCTCTCCTATTCTTTCTAAAACAAATGCTCTAGCCCAACTATCAGCTGCAATTAAGTCATCTAAACTAGGATTATCAATTGGCTGATGGGCTTTAAGCGCTGCAATTACACTATATTCTATTTCCAAAAAGGCTATTTTATCCTTTAAAAATAAAGCTGTTGCCTGTTCTTTAGCACCATTTAAAACAGCCGGATATGTTTTTTGTTCCCGTCCTACAGCGTAAGCTATTTTTAAAGCCGGAAATCTTTCAAAATCCATTTTTCTAAATGTCAAAGATGACATCGTATCAAAATCCAAACGTTTCGCGTGATATAGCGTTTCACGATGTGGATATGTCAGTGCATACTGAATAGGTAAACGCATATCAGGCGTACCTAATTGAGCTAAAACAGCGGTATCTTTAAATTCTACCATTGAATGAATAATACTTTCAGGGTGCATCACAACATCGATTTGGTCGAAATCCAAATCAAACAGCCATTTGGCTTCAATGACCTCCAAGCCTTTATTGAACATTGTTGCACTATCAATTGTAATATTTGCCCCCATAGACCAATTGGGGTGTTTAAGGGCATCTTCTTTTGTTACATTTTCTAATTCATTTCTTTGGCGATCACGAAAAGCCCCTCCGCTTGCGGTAATAATCAAGCGTTCTATCTCGTGATGATACTCGCCATTTAAACACTGAAAAATAGCGGAATGCTCACTGTCAACCGGTAAAAGTTTAACTTGATTTTCTTTCACTAGACGTGTAACCAAAGCGCCTGCTACCACCAAGGTTTCTTTATTCGCTAAGGCAATGTCTTTATGAGCTTGAATGGCTGCTACAGTTGGTTTCAAACCGGCAAAACCTGAGATAGCATTTAAAACGATATCGACTTCAGGTAAGGTTGCAATGGTATGAAGTCCCTCTTGTCCGCTGTAAAAATGAATATGGGGATATTCTAAAGCTAACATTTGAGCCACATTTTCTTCAATCACACATACGTGAGGACAAGCTATTTTGGCTAGAATTTCTCTTAATTTATCAATTTGGTGCCCTACCGAAAGTGCCGTTAATTCAAATTCATCACTATGATTCACAATGACATCTACACTTTGTAAACCGATAGAACCGGTTGCTCCTAAAAGCGCTATTTTTCTTTTCATTGCATACTCCTCCTAAACTAACAAGGTAAACCAAACTACATAAACAACCACGTTGAAAATCAAACTGTCAAGACGATCTAAGACACCGCCATGCCCCGGTAAAAGATCTGAAAAATCTTTGATATGATAATGGCGCTTTAATGCACTAAATATCAAATCGCCAAACTGCGAAGTAACAGTCAACAATAAGGCTAAACACCAAACTTGCCATAACGGTAATCCGATATAATAACCTGTCCCTAAAACACCGGCTAACAGTGTTCCGAATAAAATACCGCCAATTGACCCTTCTACTGTTTTCTTAGGAGATATACGTTCAATCAGCTTATGTTTTCCGAAGAAAAATCCGGCAAAATAAGCGCCCGTATCACAACCGAAAGTTGCAAATGCCAAATATAAAATATTTAAAGAGCCATGATGCATAGTAATTGTATAAATGCCCTTAATTCCCGTAATGACTAAGCTCATCATCGCAATTAACAAAAAAGCTTCCTCAACTTTGAAGTTTTCCAATAAAACCACTAGTATATAAAGTCCTAACATAAAAGCCAAATACACAACAGAGGGAAGAAGTATTTCTTCATCATAACTCCAATACATGATTATACCCGTAAAAAAACAGTAAAGGCTCACCTGTTTAGGAAAATCAGGACGTTTACAAACATCTAAAATCTCTCTGATAGCTAAAAAACAAATAATAGCTAAAATACATTTTAAAATAATACCTCTGACTAAAAGAACTGTAATAGCGCCAACTGCCAAAATCAAGCCTGTGATGATTCTTTGTTTCATTTGTTTAACCCTCCAAAACGGCGATCTCGATGTTGATAAGCAAGAATGGCATCATGTAAACATTTTTCATCAAAATCAGGCCATAACACCGGTGTAAAATACAATTCTGCATAAGCGAGTTGCCATAGCATAAAATTAGATAAACGACATTCACCGCTTGTTCTGATCATTAAATCAACTGACGGTAAATCCGCACTCATTAAATAGGTATCAAATAAATCTTCTGTAATATCTTCTAAGGCAATATCACCGTTTTTATAATCTTCGGCAATCCCCTTAATAGCTTGTAGCATTTCGTCTTTTGAGCCGTAAATAAAAGCAAAACATAAGATTAAACCCGTATTATTTTTAGTTCTCTCAACAGCTGAAAAGATAATATCGCGTGTTAGGCTAGGTGCTTTTTCCACATTACCGATAAATCTTATCTGTACGTTATGCTCTATCAATTCTTGTAGATACAAATCAAAAAATTCTTTTGGCAATTTAAAAATATATTCAACTTCACTTTGAGGTCGTGAGAAATTTTCGGTTGAAAAAGCATAAACAGTCATCGCTTTAACACCTAGACGATTAGCTTCTAAGGCAATTGTACGAATCGTTTTAGTCCCTTCATGGTGTCCATAAGTTCTAGGCATATTCTTCTTTTTTGCCCATCTGCCATTACCGTCCATAATAAATGCGATGTGCCCGGGTATGTTATTATCGTCAATATCAACATTTTTTACTTGTTTCTTTTTAAAAAACATAGGTCATCCCCCTTAAATTCTTTACCATTATATCACGAAACATACCTTATCACAATTCAAAACATACCTCAAATCAAAAAAGGCAAAGTAATCTTTAACTGACTTAGCCTTATTTAAAAAATGTTTAAATTGATTTATCTTCATTAAACCTTCTATCTTCTTGTTTCATACAAAAAAAGAAAGCTTAGAGCTTTCTTAAACTGTCATAATATCTATTTCTTTTTCTTTAGTAACCCTTTTGATTCTACCCAACCCGGAAGTA
>CAJUOR010000016.1:0-22884 GCA_910588165.1 uncultured Thomasclavelia sp. | reverse complement strand
TTCTTTAGCGATTTTATCAATTTGTTTGATATATTCATCTGTTTTCTTTTGAACTTGCTCAGTTGCACGCTTTTCTTCATCTTCAGGGAAATCACCTTTTTTAATAGCTTCATTAGCATCACGGCGAATATTTCTTACGGCTACTTTAGCTTGTTCGGCCATTTTAGACACTTGTTTTGCATATTCTTTACGTCTATCTTCTGTCAATGGGGGAATAACAATACGAATAATCTGTCCGTCATTTTGAGGGTTAAAACCTAAATCAGCTTCTAAAATAGCGCGTTCTATCCCTTTTAATGTAGAGCGATCGTAAGGTTTAATCACTAATTGACGTCCCTCTACAACACTGATATTCGCAACTTGGTTGATTGGTGTCATAGATCCCCAGTAATCAACACTAACACGATCTAAAATAGTAGGATTTGCTCGACCGGTACGAACAGTTGCTAATTCACGTTGTAAAGCTTCGATAGCTTTTTCCATACGGTTAGCTGCATTTTCTATAATTTGTTTTGTCATTTTATTTTCCTCCTGTAATTGTTGTTCCTATCTTTTCACCACTAACGGCTTTGGCGATATTACCATCTTTTTGCATATTAAATACGCATAAATCAATCTTATTATCCATACATAAAGTAATAGCGGTTTGATCCATAATCATTAACTGACGATTTAAAACTTCCATATAGCTGATTTCATCAAACATCACAGCTTCTTTATCTACACGAGGGTCAGCACTGTAAACACCATCTACCCCATTTTTAGCCATCAAGATCACTTCGGCTTCGATTTCAGCGGCTCTTAAGGCTGCTGTTGTATCTGTTGTAAAGAAAGGACTTCCTAAACCTGCTCCAAATATAACGATACGTCCTTTTTCTAAATGGCGAACTGCTCGGCGACGAATATAAGGCTCGGCAACTTGTTTCATTTCAATAGCTGTCATCAAACGGGTATCAACGCCTTCTCTTTCCAATGCGCTTTGAACCGCTAGACCGTTCATCGCAGTCGCTAACATACCCATGTAGTCAGCAGAAGCTCTTTCCATTCCCATTTCGCTTCCAACTTTACCACGCCAAATATTGCCGCCACCACATACAATCGCAATTTCACAACCTAAATCTTTAGCTTCTTTGATTTGTCTTGCAATGTCTTGGACAGTATTAGCATCAATACCAAACCCTTTTTCTCCGGCTAATGCTTCTCCGCTTAACTTTAATAAGACTCGTTTATACATTTGACTCTACTCCTTTTCTGACTTTACTTTCATCTAATACTTTACCATAAATCCCCCATTCTCACAAGTCTTAGCATTGAAAAATGTCTATATTTATCCCTTATACCGTTTTGCCTGTAAGAATAAAAAGAATTGCCTTCAAACACGTTTTTTTGACTTGGCGATGGTTTTACAAGTTGATTGGATTTCAAGCTTCAATTTCTCTAAAACTATGATACTTTTAATTGATACATTCCAATTTGTCTATCTCTTTCTTCAAATGTTTCTATGTGTTCAAAACCACATTTTTGACAAACTCTAATCGAACCTATATTCTTTTCTACTATAAAAGCCACGATTCCCTGAATCATATCACTGTTTTTGGCAAATTCAATTGTCAGTTTTACCGCTTGGGTCGCAATTCCACCATGCCAAAACTTAGGGAAAACCATGATTGAAATAGAATATTGACCTTGTTGTTCCATAGCACTAAGCCCGGTATAGCCTACCACTTCGTGATTTTCTGTTTCGATTATAAAACCGTAATTTGGAAACTTGCAATATTTGTGAACCATATCTTGCGTTTGACTTAACATTTGATGCTGCCCTGTTTTCATATATTTGCCACATTCTTGATCACTTGTCAAATAAAACAAAACATCAGCATCTTCTAAATGCATCTTTCTTAACTGTATTTGCATATTACTATCCTCCACATTATAATTCATTTTAACATCATTTAAAAGTATCGCAAACAAAAAGATTCTTGTGTAGCACAAGAATCTTTAATTGCATATTAGACTATTATTTAGTCATTTGGGCTGCAACTTCTTCAGCGAAGTTTTCTTCACGTTTTTGCATACCTTCACCGACAAGGTAACGAACCATTTTTTCAATTTTACCTTTACCGATGTATTTACCAACTTTTTGGTCCGGATCTTTAATGAATGCTTGATCAACTAAGCAAATTTCACTTAAGTTTTTATTTAAACGACCTTCAACCATTTTAACAATAATTTGTTCTGGTTTTGGTTTAGCAGCGTTTTTGTTTTCTTCTAATGCTTGTTGTTTCAATACTTCATGTTCTCTTTCTAAAACTTCAGCAGGGATTTGAGAACGGTCAACATATTGAGGAGCACTAGCTGCTACGTGCATAGCGATATCTCTAGCTACTTCATCAGTTGTATCTGTTAATAATACTAAAGCAGAAATTTTACCACCCATATGGCTATAAGCACCAAATGCTTGGTTTTCAGCTTTTTCGATAACATCAAAACGACGGAAACTTAATTTTTCACCGATTTTAGCAGTTGCATCAACTACTGTATTTTCGATTGATTTACCATTCAAATCACAAGCTAATGCTTCCTCCATTGTTGCAGGTTTATTGATACAAACACATTTAGCAATATCAGAAACTAAATCTTTGAATTCTTGGTTCTTAGCTACGAAGTCTGTTTCAGAGTTAACTTCAACAATTGCAGCTCTGTTTCCTTCTACATAGAAAGCTGTTAAGCCTTCTGCAGCGATACGGTCAGCTTTTTTAGCGGCTTTAGCGATACCTTTTTCTCTTAACCAGTCAAAAGCTTTTTCTAAATCTCCAGCACATTCTTCTAATGCCTTTTTGCAATCCATCATGCCGGCACCAGTTTTTTCACGCAATTCTTTTACTAATTTTGCAGTTACTGCCATCTTTTTTCTCCTCCATCATGATTTTTATAAAAAAGAGGAAAGTTACCTTTCCCCTTTATACAACTATTCTCTGACTTGTTGATCAGGTTGTGGTTTTCTTGCTTGTCTTTCGCTATTGTTATTGTTGTTTCTTGGACGACGTGGACGATCATCTCTGTAACGAGGTGCACGACGTCTTTCAGTAGCGTTATCTACTGAAGTTAAAGCATCATTCATTGATACTTCTTTATCATCTTCATCTTTAGCGTAAGCATAAGATAATGTACCACCTTTAGCTTCACAAATCGCATCAGCCATAGCACCAACGATTAAACGTACAGCTCGGATAGCATCATCGTTTGCAGGGATCACGTAATCTACGTCATCAGGATCACAGTTTGTATCAACGATACCGAATACTGGGATACCTAATTTTCTAGCTTCCGCAACAGCATTATGTTCAACCTTAGGGTCAACAACGAATAATGCGTTAGGGATTCTTCTCATTTCTTTGATACCGCCTAAATTCTTTTCTAATTTAGCAGTTTCTTTTTTCAAAAGAATAACTTCTTTTTTAGGTAAAACATCAAAAGTACCATCGCTTTCCATTTTTTCTAATTCTTTTAAGCGTTTGATTCTCTTTTGAATAGTTTTGAAGTTTGTTAAAGTTCCACCTAACCAACGGCTATTCACATAGAATGAGCCTGAACGTACAGCTTCTTCCATAACAGCTTCTTGAGCTTGTTTTTTTGTACCTACAAACAATACTTTACCGCCTTTAGCAGCAATCGCATTCATTGCTTTGTAAGCTTCATCGATCATCTTTGAAGACTTTTGTAAATCGATAATGTAGATTCCGTTTCTGGCAGTGAAAATATAAGGCGCCATTTTAGGATTCCAACGTTTTGTTTGATGTCCGAAGTGAACACCAACTTCTAATAACTTTTTCATTGAAATGACAGTCATCGTTCATTTCCTCCTTTTTGTTTTTTTCCTCCATCACTTCTAAGACAACCACCGTTAAGGCACTTGATTGCCAAATTAAGTCATGTGCGTATTTTTTAATACTTGGCTATTCTACCACAATCATATTTGATTTTCAATATTTTATTTGTTATTTTCGGCTTTTTTTTCATCTTCTGCCAAAGGGTGAGCTTCCAAATAAGTCTTTTTTAACTTTTCTTTCGATACGTGTGTATAAATCTGTGTCGTTGCTAAATTGGAATGCCCAAGCATCTCTTGGACAAATCGCAGCTCTGCCCCCTGATCTAATAGATGCGTTGCAAACGTATGTCTAATCGTGTGAGGGTGCAAATGTCTACCGATGCCAGTTTCCAAAGCGGTTCTATCAACAATATCCCTTAAGCCTCTGGTTGTTAAAGGATTACCATTTTTATTGACGAAAACAAAATCGTGTTTCTTCTTAGCATTTCGCATCAAGTCGGTTCGTGCTTCTAAAATATAGCGTTTCAAATGTTCTAAAGCTAAATCGTGAAACGGAACATAGCGTTCTTTTTTACCTTTTCCCAACACTTTCAGCAACATTCTATATTCATCAATTTGATTTAATTTCAACTCGACGACTTCACTCGCTCTAAGTCCGGAAGCATACATTAACTCCAACATAGCACGATTACGCAATCCTAAAGGTGTTGATGTATCAATTTTATCCAAAAGTTCATCTATTTCTTCATAAAATAAGAAATCCGGATTTTTTTTAGCCTTTTTCGGTGCATGAATCAAAGCAAAAGGATTGTCTTGAACCATTTTTTCCTTAAACAAATAATCATAAAAACTTCGCAAACTGCTAAGCTTTCTGGAAATCGTGCTGGCTTCTAAATTCTCATCGTATAATTGCCCTAAATAAGCCCTTAAAAAGCTATAATCCACATCGTTAAAACCGGCAATCAGTTCACTTTGCATAAAGTCTTTAAATTCTTGAATATCATGACCATAGGCTTCAATCGTATGCTCGGAATACTGTTTTTGAATACGCAACATCTCCAAAAAATATTGAATCTGTTTATCCATTGATAATTGCTAACTCTTCCTCTAATTTTTCCAAAGCACGATATGCATAGGCTGATTTGCGTTGTTTTTTCTTATGCGGGAAAGACAGAGCAGGTAAAATACCGAAATTAGCTTTCATAGGCTGAAAGTTTTCCTTAGAAGCATGGGTAATATAATATGCCAATGACCCCATCACTAAATCTCTAGAAAAAATATGCGGTTGTTTTTCTTGCAATAATCTAGCCATATTGATTCCTGCCATCATACCGCTTGCCGCTGATTCGACATAGCCTTCGACCCCTGTCATCTGACCGGCAAAAAACAAATCATCTCTGTCTTTAAATTGAAATGTTGGCTTCAAATATAAAGGTGAGCATAAATATGAATTTCTATGCATGACACCATAGCGGACAAAACGAGCATTTTCTAAACCGGGAATCATAGAAATAATTCTTTTTTGTTCCGGCCATGTCAAATGCGTTTGAAATCCGACAATATTATATAAGCTTGCACTGGCATTGTCTTGTCTTAACTGCACGACCGCATGAGCTCTGGTTCCATCAGGTCTTTCAAGACCGACAGGCTTCATCGGACCAAATAACAGTGTCTGCTTGCCTCGTCTTGCGATTTCCTCAAAAGGCATACAACCTTCAAAAAACTTTTCTTCAAACTCTTTAGGCTTAACGACTTCCGCATGAATCAAAGCGTCATAAAAAGCATTAAATTCCTCTTCTGTCATAGGACAATTGATGTACTCCGCTTCCCCTTTATCATAGCGTGATTTATAGTAAGCTATGTCAAAATCGATACTATCCTTAGTAACGATAGGTGCCGCTGCATCAAAGAAATAAAAATAATCACTGCCTAACAATTCTTGAATAGCTTTAGAAAGTTGAAAAGATGTCAAAGGACCGCTAGCAACAATAGTCGGTCCTTGAGGAATACTAGTGATTTCCTCATAGACCACTTCAACTAAAGGGTGATTCTGTATAAAAGTGGTAATATCCTGACTAAAGTTATTGCGATCGACCGCTAAACTGCCACCTGATGGCACTGCGTGTTTTCTTGCCATGCTTATAATTAAGCTGTCAAAGCCTTCCATTTCCTTTTTTAAGACACCTACTGCATTTTCTAAACTATCTGAACGTAAAGAATTAGAACAAACTAATTCCGCAAATTGATTGGTATGATGAGCCGGACTAGATACTTTAGGGCGCATTTCATACAAACGCACAGGTATATTTCTTTTAACTAGCTGATAGCAGGCCTCTACACCTGCCAACCCAGCCCCAATGACATTAACTTTCTGTATCATAAAGTCCTCCCTCTCTTTTCATAACCAAAAGAATAAACTACTACTCATCTTCTTTTTTCGGTTTACCTAAAATAGTTTTGCATTTCGGATAATTAGCACAGGCATAAAAAGCCCCGAAACGTCCGTTTTTCAAGACAACCTGTCCGCCACATTTCGGGCAAGTCATTCCCTCGACAATTTGAGGTTCTTGATTGTTCTTCTTTTCCTTTGACTTAATATATTTACATTCCGGATAATTACTGCAAGCTTCAAAAGCACCGTATCTACCTTGTTTCTTAATCATCGGTGAACCACAATTCGGACACACCTCACCGGTATAATCAAGCTTAACTTCTTCTTTTTTTACATATTTACATTCCGGATAATTACTGCAAGCAACAAATGTTCCGTATCGACCTTTACGTTCAACTAAATCATGCCCACATTCAGGACAAACTTCACCTGTCTTTTTAGCTTCAAGCTTTTCCATACCTTCATATGCCTTTTGCAACAAAGGTTCAAATTCATCATCAAATACTCTTAAAGCATGAACATACGTTTCCTTACCATCAGCAATTTCATCTAACTGATGTTCCATTTGAGCGGTGTACTCAACATTGATAATAGCATCAAAAAATTCTTGCAGTTTATCATTTGTCAAGACACCGGTTTCTGTCGGATAGAAATTCTTTTCCTTTAATTCAACATAACCTCTTGTCTGAATAGTATCGATGATACTCGCATAGGTACTTGGACGCCCAATGCCTAATTCTTCCATCTCTTTAATTAACTTAGCTTCTGTATACCTAGCCGGCGGTTTAGTAAAATGCTGCGATTTTTCAATTTTATCACTAATTAAAACTTCGCCTTCATCTAAATATGGTAACGGAGCATCTTTTGACTTATCATAATCTCCATAAACTTTCAAAAAGCCGTCAAAAGTCTGAACTGAACCGTTAGTTTTAAATTCATAGCCTTGATTATCTAATGTAACCAAAGTCGCATCGAATTGAGCCGGTGCCATTAAACTAGCTAAGGCACGAGCGTAAATTAAGCGATACAAACGCAATTCATCTTTGGATAAGAATTGCGAAATGCTTTCCGGGGTACGCAATACATCTGTCGGTCTGATACCTTCATGAGCATCTTGGACATTTTCTGTTTTACGACTTTTTTTGACACGCCCTTTATAGTTTTTACCATAGGTTGATTCGATATAATGTAAAGCAGAATCAACAAAAGTATCACTTAAACGCGTTGAATCGGTACGCATATAAGTGATTAATCCGACTGTTTCATGAGCCAAATCAACCCCTTCGTATAATCTCTGTGCCAACATCATCGTCTTTTTAGCCGAGAAACCTAACTTATTGCTTGCTTCTTGCTGAAGTGTCGATGTAATAAATGGCAGTTTTGATTCACGTTTCTTATTTGTTTTTTTAACAGCTGTAATATTAAATGTTTTTTCTAATTGATTATAGATATCTAAAACTTGCTGCTCATTAGTAATTTTAATTTTCTTGCCCTGATATTTATTCAATTCAGCCATGAAAGTTATCTCATCTTTTGTAAACTGAGCCTGAACTTCCCAATATTCTTCCGGTGTAAAAGCCGCAATTTCTCTTTCTTTTTCCACAATCAATTTCAAAGCCACAGATTGTACACGTCCAGCTGATTTGGATTTTATCTTATTTCTTAAAAGAGTTGATAGTTTAAACCCGATAATTCTATCTAAAACACGACGTGTTTCTTGTGAATGAACTAAATGTAAATCAATTGTACGCGGATTGGCAATTGCTTGTTGAACAGCATTTTTGGTTACCTCATTGAAAACAACACGGTGGCAAGTTTCAGGATCTAACCCTAACACCTCTGCTAAATGCCATGAAATAGCTTCTCCTTCACGGTCCGGGTCAGTCGCAAGATAGACTTCGGAAGCTTTCTTTACATCTTGCTTCAATGCCTTAACAACATCTTTCTTATCTTTGTTGATGACATAATTAGGTTTAAAGTCATTTTCTATATCAACGCCTAACCCACCTTTTCCGGTCGTTGCCAAATCACGAATGTGTCCTTTAGATGAAGTCACGACATAATCTTTTCCTAAATAGTTTCCAATTGTTTTCGATTTTGATGGCGATTCGACAATTACTAACTTATTTGCCATGCACGCATCCCTCCTCAATAATCTTTTCTATTATTAACGTTTTTTTAACTGCTTGTCAATCTTTTTATACGGAAATCCTATAAATTTAAGCTTTCGTAAATATCTTCGACAGAAATCACGGGTGTTGCCCCATCTTGAATTAACGTCAGAGTACCATCGTAATCCGTAATTCGACAAGGCAAAGCAAAAACGTTTTTTCCTAAAGCCAGCGCATGCCCTACCGTAATCATAGATCCGCTTTTGCGTTTAGCCTCGACGACAATAAGCCCTTTACCTAAAGCTGCCACAATTCTATTACGCCAAGGGAAATAATAGCGTCTAGGTTTCGTACCGGGCGGAAATTCACTTAGAAGCAATCCTTCTTTAGCTATTTGAGAATATAATTGTTGATGACTTTTAGGATAGCATATATCAATCCCACAGCCTAAAACCGCAATTGTTTGGCGAGCATTTCGATGAGAAATACCGTCAATACCTTTAGCTAAACCACTGACAATTACAAAATTTTCTGAAAGCTTCTTCGCAAAACGAGCTGCCATCACTTGACCATAAGGACTGGGTTCACGCATTCCAACCATACTGATACACGGTTTAGAAGCCAGTGTCAAATCTCCAAGATAAAATAAAACATAAGGCGGGTCTTTTAAATCTCTTAAAGCCAAGGGATAATTATCACTTAAAATCGTCGTGTAACAACAATCTAGCCCTTGAATACACTCATCAATCAAAATATGAGAATAGGTTTCACCCTTTTGGATAGCTTGTGTAACTTTGCGATAATCACCTTGATATTTACACACCAAATAAACTAATAGTTTTTCCATCTCTTCCCCTCCTCATATTTATCATAGGGCAAAAAGAATGAATTGACTTCAAAAAAGAACAGTTATTTTTCAGATAACTGAAAACTTAACTGCTCTTCAAAACAAGCTCTGACAGGTGCAAAGCTTCTTCTATGGATAGGACAAGGTCCATATTTTTTTAATAATTCTTTATGTTCTTTCGTTACATAGCCTTTATGTTTGGCAAACTTGTATTCAGGATACTCTTTATCATATTCTTTCATCAAGCGATCTCTAGTTACTTTCGCTAAGATACTGGCAGCAGCAATAGAAATAGATAAAGCATCGCCTTTAATAATCGCCTCATGTTCCATATCATTATTTAAAGGCATAGCATCAGTTAAAACATAATCTACCTTTACATTCAAACGCTCAACCGCTTCAATCATACCAAGTCGACTAGCTTCATAAACATTGTATTCGTCCACCTTTTGAGCAGGAATAACAACAATCGCATACGCCTTGGCATTTTCGATAATTAAATCGTATAACGCTTCTCTTTTCTTTTCCGAAAGTTGCTTAGAATCATTGATACGTTCATCGTAATAACCTTTTTCAAATACAACAGCCGCAACAGTTAAAGGACCGGCCATCGGTCCTCTGCCGGCTTCATCACACCCGGCTATAACTTGATAGCCATTTTCATAAGCCTTACTTTCATAAGCATATCGTTCCTTATTCATAACGTTGCCAGCTCACTTTCCCGATTTGACCTTTCAAAATATCATTAAAAACCAAATCCATCACCCTATCGTAATCGATCTCGCCTCTGACTTTAGGAAAATGGCGTAATTTCGCAATATGTTCAAAGGATTGTTCAATCCAATTCTCATCTTCAAGATTGATACTTAACTGATAACGCTCTTTTAAATATTCCGGATAATAGGTACTTAGATACTCTAACGCAAAAATATAGATTTCATCATGTGGTAAAATCGTGCTTTTAATTGAACCGACCAAAGCGATATGCATAGCGACTTCTCGATCTTCAAACTTAGGCCATAAAATACCCGGTGTATCAAATAGTTCAAAATCTTTAGATACTTTGATAATTTGTTGGGCTTTAGTAACACCCGGACGATCGCCTGTTATCGTTGCCTTGCGTTTAGCTAAACGATTGATTAGAGTTGATTTTCCGACATTGGGAATACCTACCACCAAAGCGCGTACAGGTCGAGGTTTTAAGCCCCTAGCCTTTTCCTTTTCCATTTTATCCTTTAACAATTCTTTAGCGATATTGACAATTTGAGCATAAGAATTGAACTGCGTTAAATTTAAAGCAATAGCTTTTTGATGACCGTTATTTAATAGTTTGAGCCAGCCCTCTGTCTGCTTAGGATCAGCCAAATCAATTTTCGTTAAAACAATTAAATGGGGTTTATTTTTAATTGCCGCTATCACAGGATTGGCTGTTGATAAAGGCGCTCTTGCATCACGCAATTCAATAATTAAATCAACCAATTTGACACGTTCTTCAATTTCACGTGTGGCTTTCGCCATGTGTCCTGGAAACCAATGAATATCCTTAGCCATTATTTAATCCACCCAAAATGACTAAACGGAAAAATCACAAAGCCGTTTTTACCAACAAATTCATCAACTCTAAAAGCCCCTAAAGCACGTGAATCTTCAGAGTGTAAGCGATTATCTCCCATAACAAAATATTCATTATCTAATAATGTAATTCGAAAATCATTTGTAAACAAAGTTTTCTTGCTTTCTTGTTTAGAAAGCTCCATAAATTCTTTATCTAAAAAAGGTTCTGCCACATATTGTTCATTAACATAAAGCTTATCATTTTTATATTCGATAGTTTCCCCCGGAAGACCAATGACACGTTTAATCAAATGATCTTGTAATCTATCTGAATCGACAATCACGACATCAAAGCGTTCAACACCATTCGATTTTAAACCAATTGTATCCACAATCGCTAAATCTTTATCGGCAACTGTTGGGCGCATAGAAGAGCCGTCGATACTAATCGGCTTCACAATATATGTAAAAATGACAAAAGTTATCCCTGCAACAAAAACAAGCTCTGCCGCATTTATAACCGCTTCTTTTAGTCTGCTTTTATTTTTTTCCATTCAAATCACCTCACGTAATTATCATAGCATAAAACTAGCTACTTTCAAAGCAAAAAACTCGGTTGCCCGAGTTTCTACTGACCTTTTTCCCATTCTTTTTGTAATGCTTCATATTGAGAGGTTGTTACCGGTGTTTCAAAGGCTTGCATTCCTTTATATTTAAAATGGTCGATACCTACTTGAGAGTGCATACGGGTAAATTCATTTAAAGTTGTTAGTTCATACGTTCCGCCTGAAATATACAAAGGAACATAATAAGCGTGTTCTAAAAGGTATGTTTCGGCTTTCGCAAATGCCTTATATCTTTCATCTAAATCAACAATCTGATCCGCTTCTTCAACAAGGCGATCAAATGCCTCTAATTTAAAATGAGATGAACCTTGACTTGTAGATTTCTCAAAATTATTGATTGTTCCATCACTTTTCATAACCGTTAAGCAGTTAATAGGATCAGCATAGTCAGGATTCCAGCCGCTGATATGAATCGCATAATCTCCTTTAGCTAAAGCTTCTTCTCTAAATGATGAAGTATATTCATACAACTCGACATTAATGTAATCCTCTCCAAGATTACTTTCTAAAATGTCCTTGACCATTGTCATGCGTTCTGCTTGACTCACATCACCCGATTTAGACCATATTTTTAAACAAATTGGGAAGGTGACACCTTCTTTAGATAATTCATTTTGAGCCTGTTGTTTAAAAGTTAAAGCCTTATCTAATTGGAATAAATCGCTCTCGCTAAATTGTTTTAACCCTTCCAATGCTGTATAATCAACAGCATCGCTTGTTTTTACGAAATTGGTTGGACAGAAAGTTCCGTTCACGATACTTTGTGGATTAATGGGATTGATAAGTTCAGTCAAAGCTAAGCGATCAAATCCATAGAAAATAGATTGACGGAAAGCCTCATTGCTTAAAGCTTTGTTGACATCTTCCGAATATAAAGTTTGGTTATTGAAAAAGATGCCATAAGTCATCATTTCTGTATCTTTTTGGATTAAGTATGGATTTTCTTTTTTAAACTGAGTGATAACCTGAGTAGATACTAATGGCGCTACACTGACTTCCCCACGATTAAACAATTCAAAGACGCTTTCTTCATCCTTAACTGCTTTAAATGTAATCGTGTCAAAATTAACTTTGTCTTTATCCCAATAATTTTCATTTTTCACCATTACAAGCTCGTTATCTAAAATATGGTTTTCAATAATAAACGCTCCATTATAAGCTGTTTTTTCTGGCAATGAACCATAAGATGCAGGATTATCCAAAGATTTCACAAACGATTCGCAAATCGGATAGAATCCATTACAACTCAAGACGCTAAGCAAATAAGGGCAACCAGATGCCATCGTGTATTGCACTGTCTTTTCATCTAACGCCTTTACACCAACCATATCAAAGCTAGGATTTTGTCCATTTAATTTAGCTTCGTAATAGTCTTTTGCCCCTTTAAACAAAAATAAATATTCGGCATTACTAGAAGCCATTTCAGGATCTAAAACATAGCTTGCTGCATAGACAAAGTCTTGAGCGGTTACCGGCGCGATGACCTCACCTTGTTGATTGGACCAAGTGGCCTCTTTTAGCTTAAATGTCCAAACCGTAAAATCATCATTGTGCTCCCAACTTTCAGCCAAAGCTCCAATCTTATTGCCGCATGAATCTGTTTCTGTCATACCATCGGCAATATTCGCAATAATCTTTAAATCAGCAGCTGACATGCTTGTCAATTGATTGAGGGTTTGATAATCTTTTCCGATTAAGAAATAATCATTAAAATTTTTAGGATCATACGTTACTTCTTTACTAGTGCACCCGGTTAAAAATAATCCTATTGCAAGTAAAATACCTAGACTTTTTCTCATTTTTTTCTCCTCCTTGACAAACGATAAAATAAAAAGCTCTCGTCCTCTTGACTATATAGTCAAAAGAGGACGAGAGCATAAGCTTCGTGGTTCCACCTCTAATTCACTGTTTTCTCACAAAAACAGCCTCATCAAGTACGCATAGAATACTATGTTCATACTCTAACACTTTAACGGGTGTATCCGGATATACCTACTAAATATACATTGTTTGGTATTCAGCTCCATGGTGTATGACAATTCTACGTTTAACTTCTTGCACCTACCGAAGTCTCTCTACAAAACGATCTTGAATTGCTTTTTTTCATTTCATCGCCTTTAGTTATTTTACATTCTTAATCATAATACACCCTATGGCACCTGTCAACTGTTTTTTAACGTTTTCAAAATATTCAGATATAGAAAAAAGGTGTGCCTTGACACACCTTGAAAGACTATTTTCTGATTTCTTTGATTCTTGCAGCCTTACCTGTTAAACCACGTAAGTAATTTAATTTAGCACGACGCACTTTACCGATCTTAGCAACTTCGATGCGATCGATAATTGGAGTGTGAACTGGGAAAGTTCTTTCAACACCTACTTGGTAAGACATTTTTCTTACAGTAAATGTTTCTCCGATACCACTTCCACGACGAGCGATACAAACACCTTCAAATAACTGAATACGTTCTTTGTCACCTTCACGGATTTTTACGAATACTTTTAATGTATCCCCAGCTTTGAATTGAGGAATATCAGTACGTAACTGTTTTTTTGTAATTTCGTTTACAAGTTGTAAATTCATTGTTCCTTCTCCTTTAGTCTAGTATTTTTTCTTGGAAGTTCATACGGTAAAATTACCCAGCGGAGCTTCTGTGTCAAAATCGACTTAGAAAGTATAGCATTTCCGCCATTAAATTGCAATATCTTTTTATGATAAATTCAAGATTTTTTGTCTTTTTATTTAACAGATATTACTTTTAAATAAACCCTTTTAAATAAAATACATATCCTCTTTTTTAAATCATTCTATGTCATCATCTTATTTTCAAGTCATCTCTTTCGTGTTATAATGATGACGGTGATTAAAATGAATCCTTTCCTTTACTCCAATGATAATAAACGCTATCATACTTATAATTATTTTTTAAAAAATAAATATCATAAAAAAGTGGCTAAAGTTGCTTTAAACGCCAACTTTACTTGTCCAAATCGCGATGGAACCATCAGTAAAGGAGGCTGTATTTATTGTTCAAACAGTGCCTCCGGTGATTTTGGCGGTAATCCAAATGAAGATTTACTGATTCAATTTGAAAAAGGCAAGGCACTTATGCAAAGCAAATGGTCTGATTGCGGTTTTATTGCCTACTTCCAAGCCGGGACAAATACTTATGGGGATATGGCTTATTTAAAAACTTGCTTTGAACCTTTTGTCAACCATCAAGATGTGCTTGGCTTAGCTATTGCCACACGCCCCGATTGTCTAAATGAAGAAATCCTTGACTACCTAGAATCTATCAATCAGCGCACCCATTTAACAATTGAGCTTGGATTACAGACCATTCATGCCAAAACAGCCAAACTCATTAACCGAGGACATGATTTAGAAGCATTCGTTCAGGCAGTTAAAAATTTACGGGATAGAAATATAGATGTATGTGTTCATATTATCAATGGTTTACCTTTTGAAACAGCAGATGATATGCTTGAAACAGCTCGCTTTATCTCAACTTTAGATATTCAGTATTTAAAAATCCATATGTTGTTTATACTCGACAACACCCCTTTATATCACTATTATCAACAACACCCTTTTCCTTTATTGAAAAGAGAGGCTTTTATTGATATTGTTGTCAAACAATTAGAACTTCAAAAACCTGAGCTTGTTATCGAAAGATTAACTGGTGATGGCGATCCTAAGCACCTATTTTATCCGCTGTGGTCAATTAAAAAAGTAACCATTTTAAATGATATTGATAAACTTTTTGTTGCCAAAAATACCTATCAAGGTCAGAACTATCAAAGAAAAATGGACTAATCGCCTTGGCTTTTCGGAAAATTAAATATCCCCTTTCCAACAAAGAAGGTTTAGCTAGGTATTTAGCTAAACCTTTTCCTATCTATTCAGTTTCGATTAAACCATAATCTCCATCATGACGGCGATATACAATACTTACCATATCTGTTTCTATATCTTTGTACACAAAGAATGTGTGGCCAATCAATTCCATTTGCATAATCGCTTCTTCCAAATCCATTGGTTTAGGAGAAATTGTTTTTGTCTTAACAACCACGTCTTCTTCCGGTGTATCCAAGTCTTGAATACTAGCCATATTGAATGCCAATTTCTTATCGGGACTCTTACGATCCAAACGTGTTTTGTATTTACGAATCTGTCCTTCCAGCTTATCAATGACACTGTCAATGGCTGCATATAAATCATCATCTACAACCTCAGCTCTCAACAATAAATTGCCTGCCGGAATCGTTACTTCTATTTTTTGACCTCGTGGATAAACACGGACCAAAACTTTTGCTTCCAATTCGTCTGCATTCATGAAATATTTGTCGAGCTTAGCTAATTTCTGACTAATCTTCGCCTCTATTCCCTCTGTGATTGGAATATTTTTTCCTCTGACTGTTATCTTCATAAAATGCCCTCCTTTTCATCTACTTATAGTATACACCAAGTTTATATAAAATGTAAGCGATTTACTCATAATTTTTATTTAATCACAAAAATAGCAATATCTGTATTTTAATTCCGATTTCAAAAAGAAAAAAGTAGCCTAAGCTACTTCTTATAAATATTTCTTTAAGGCTTCAACCATATCTAATTTTTCCCAAGGTAAATCTAAATCATTACGCCCGAAGTGTCCATAACTTGCAGTTTTTTCATAGATTGGACGGCGTAAATTCAAGTGTTGGTCAATTCCGTTTGGTGTTAAATCAAATTCCTTTTCAATCGCTTCTAAAATCACTTCTCTGGAAATATGTTCTGTCTGATAAGTTTCAACATAAACAGAAGTTGGCTTAGCTACACCAATCGCATAAGATAATTGAATTTCTACTTTATCACATAAACCGGCTGCTACAATATTTTTGGCAATATATCTAGCCATGTAAGCTGCTGAACGATCGACTTTTGATGGATCCTTACCGCTAAATGCACCCCCGCCATGTCTTGCATATCCACCATAGCTATCAACAATAATCTTTCTTCCCGTTAATCCAGTATCACCATGTGGTCCACCGATGACAAAGCGTCCTGTTGGGTTAATATAAACTTTAAAATCATGATTCATATCATATTTAGATACAACATAATCCATAATCTCGTGGCGAAGATAAGTTTTAAATGCTTCTTCATCAAAATCCGGGTCGTGTTGTACAGACATTAAAATCGTGTCAATACGAGGATTTTTTTCATCGGTATAATCAATCGCAACTTGTGATTTCATATCAGGGCGTGCCCACTTAAATTCATGGTTTTTGCGTTTTTCCGTTGCCACACGAACAAGCTGATGCGCAATTGAAATAGCTAAAGGCATATATCCTTCGGTTTCATTTGTTGCATATCCAAACATAATCCCCTGATCTCCGGCACCGCCAACTTGGGTATTGGTCCCCATAGCAATATCAGGTGATTGCGTATCTAAAACAACCTTTACCTCACAGTTTCTAGCATCAATGCCCAAAGAAGCATCAGTATAACCGATTTTTTCCATCACATCACGTGCCACTTTTTCATAATCAATTTGAGCTGAAGTTGTGATTTCTCCACCGATAACAACTAAATTTGTCGTGGCGAAAACCTCACAAGCAACACGGCTACTTGGATCATCGGCTAAGCAAGCATCTAAAATAGCATCTGAGATTTGGTCACACACCTTGTCCGGATGACCTTCAGAAACAGATTCTGAAGTAAATAAAATTTTTTCTGACATATTTTTTCCTCCCTCTATTTGTAAATAAAAAAGCTTTCTTAGAGGAAAGCAGTAGAGGCTCTTCCTCTTATTGTTCAAGAATAAATCTTGCTTGGGTTAGGCACCTTCTTCTTACAAAGGGTTGCCACCACGTCATCGATCCCAAATCTGGTGGTTCTGAATAAGAGAACTTTTTAATTTACTTTTTTAAGTGTAAAAATTCCTGTGCTTCTAAACTTGTTACAGCTTCGATGACATCATCTTCCATACCGATATCTAACAATATTGAAGCAATTAACATCTGTTTGTCTTTTCTGTTTTTCATTTCCTATCACCTAGTTTTAGAATGTGATATTTTCATGAAAAAATACATTTTTTCTACAGAAATTTATACTACGTCAGACATTATAACAAATGAAATCTTCAAAAGCAAGCTAAATAAGAGAAAAAAACGCAGAGAATTTCTGCGTTTTATTTAGAATATTTTTTCTTTCTAAGCCATAAACGAAAGTCTTATTTTCCCTAGCAGAACCTTTAAGGACTTGCCTTAACGCCCTTCTTTTAATAAAGCGACAATTTCCATCAATAATTCTTCGGTTGTAGGTTTAGCTGGCTCTTCTTCTTTAACTTCTTCGACTGCTTCTTGTTTTTTTCTTAATGAAGTTAATTTATTAAAAGTTTTCACCATCACAAATACAGCTGCTGATATAATTAAAAAATCAACAATCTGTTGAATAAACATACCGTAGTTAATAGATATTTCCGCAACTTCTGTTCCATCAACAACCGTTGCCTGCTGTAAAACGATTTTCAAATCCGTAAAATTAACTTTACCCAAAAGCATCCCAACCATAGGCATAATGATATCGTTAACTAAACTTGATGAGATTTTACCGAAAGCACCGCCGACAATAACACCGACAGCCATATCTAAGACATTTCCACGCATAATAAATGTGCTGAATTCACCAAAAAACTTTTTCATTTGTTTTTCTCCCTATATATCTTCCTAAATAGCTTGAACTTCTAAAACACCCGGCACTTCTTCAATTAAAATCTGTTCAACACCATCTTTTAATGTTGCATCTAATAAAGAACAGCCTGCGCAAGCACCTAACATATGAACATAAACGATACCGTCTTTAAATCCAACGTATTCAATATCTCCACCATCGTGTTGCAAATATTTGCGCAATTTCTCAAGTGTTTCAATAATCATTTCTTCTGTTGTTTTCATTTCTGACACCTCTACTTTAAAAACAGAATCCTAGAACAGCTGCCACCAGCAAACCGAGTATGTAGCCTGACACAACTTCAATTTCCGTATGTCCTAAAACCTCTTTCAGTTTAATTTGATAATCGGTATCCGTAATCTTAAGCGGAACCAAATTTGCCAAATCATTGATGAGTTTTTTGGTAATACGAATATTTTCGCCGGCAAAATAGCGTACATTCATCGCATCGTAAGCTACAATTAACGAAAAAATAAATGCAATCGCAAATAGAGAAGCGGAAAAACCTTCGCGCAGGCCTACTGCCCAAGCTAAGCTCGAAGCAGCCGCAGTATGACTGCTAGGCAATCCCCCACTCGCTTTTAACTGCTTGATATCTAACTCCCCAGTTTTCAAAAAATGGGTTAACGGTTTTAAGCCTTGTGCTATCAATAGACTTGCCAAGGGCGCCAATAATGTAAAATAAGGCAGATGCATTAACTCACTTCCTTTTTTCCATAATATTATACACATTTCTCATGCATTTGTCCAAGAAAAGTGCTATAATATTTATGAATTAGGAGGTGGCAATGTGAAAAACGAATTGAAAGCAGGACAGATTGTTGAAGTGTGTATTACCGGAATTCAACCTTATGGTGCTTTTGCCCTTCTTTCTGACGGCTCAAGCGGTTTAATCCATATCTCTGAAATCTCTGATCATTTTGTCAGAAGTGTAGAAAGCTTCGTACACATCGGTCAGTCCGTTAAGGTAAAAATTTTAGATATTGATGAGGACAGCCATCAAGCTAAGTTAAGTTTGAAAGCAATTGACCATCATTTAAAACGTCGTGAAAAACGAACAACTTACAAACACCCTCGTCGCTTAATTCGTGAAACACCAAAAGGCTTTGCCCCCCTCAAGTCTATGCTTCCTATTTGGATAGCCAAGACAAAAATATACTAGGAGGATAAATAAAGTGATTAAGCTTAATCTAAACAACGCGTTACTTAAAGAAGATTTAAGTACTTATCAAAACCAAGTCAAAGATTTGCATTATGTTTTAAAAAACAAAACAGGTAAAGGAAATGATTTTCTAGGTTGGTTAGACTGGCCTGTAAACTACGATAAAGAAGAATTAGCTCGTATTATCAAAGTAGCTGAAAAAATTCGCAATGAAGTAGATGTATTATTGGTTTGCGGTATCGGTGGTTCTTATTTAGGCGCGCGTGCGGCAATTGAAGCCATCAATGGTTTATACCCTACAAACAAAGTAGAAATCATCTACGTCGGCAATACATTCTCTTCTAATTATCTTGCTCAAGTTATTGAATATATTAAAGATAAAGAGTTTGCGATTAACTGTATTTCTAAATCCGGTACAACAACCGAAACTTCTATCGCTTTTAGAGTATTTAAAGAAATTTGTGAAAAACGTTACGGTAAAGAAAAAGCTAAGGAAAGAATTATCGCAACAACAGATAAGGAAAAAGGTGCTTTAAAAGTCCTTTCAAACAATAACGGTTATGAAACATTTGTGATTCCTGATGATATCGGCGGGCGTTTCTCTGTTTTAACAGCTGTTGGTCTATTCCCTATCGCAGTAGCCGGTATCGATGTTGAAGCCATGTTAAAGGGAGCTGCTTTAGCTCGTGAAGATTACGATAACGAAGATTTAATGACTAATGATTGTTACCAATATGCAACTGCTCGTCATATTTTAAATAAACAAGGCTATGCTGCTGAAATGTTTGTTACTTACGAATTACAATTGGCAATGGTTGCTGAATGGTGGAAACAATTATTCGGAGAATCTGAAGGTAAAGAAAACAAAGGAACATTGCCTACAAGCGGTACTTTCTCAACCGATTTACACTCATTAGGACAATTCATTCAACAAGGTTCTAAAGTGTTGTACGAAACAGTTTTACGCATTGGTACACCTAGCGCTGATGTTACTATTCCTAGCGACGAAGACGATTTAGACAACCTTAACTATTTAGCCGGAAAATCTGTTGATTACGTCAACAAAAAAGCTTGTGAAGGAACAATTGATGCTCACACAAATGCCGGTGGTGTTCCAAATATCGTGGTTGACCTTGAAAAAATGGACGCTTTTGGATTTGGATACATGGTTTACTTCTTCGAAAAAGCATGTGCAATGTCTGTTTATATGTTAGATGTTAACCCATTCGATCAACCGGGTGTAGAAATCTATAAGAAAAATATGTTCAAATTACTTGGCAAACCAGGTGTTAAATAAAAGCGGGGAAACCCGCTTTTTAGAAAGGAAAATATGGTAAATATTAAAGAACTCCTTGGTTATCCAAAATTTGAAGATATTCGCTCAGCCCTTTTCATTCAACCCCACCCTGATGACAATGAAATCGGAGCCGGTGGCACAATGGCTAAACTTGTCAAAATGGGGATTCCCGTTTATGGATTGACCGTAACGGAAGGACGAGGCGGTAGCAATATTTATGCCCCTGAGAAATTGGCAGAAATCAGAAAAATTGAAGCGGCTAATGCAATGGATATATTAGGTGTCATCAATCTAGGCTGTCTAGGTTATCACGATGCCAATCCGATTGTCCATGAGGAATTAGTAAGAAAACTTGTTGAAGTCATTCGTAATGTTAAGCCGAATGCTATTTTTACAGTTGATGCTCGCCTGCCAAACGAAATGCACCCGGTTCATCTTCAAGTAGGCAAAGCGGTTGAAGAAGCTTTTATGCGTTGCGGACAAGCTTACTACCCTTTCGATGAAAATTATAAACATGATAATGCCCATTCTGTCGATATTATCGGTTTCTATTTTACTAGTGATGAAAACACCATCGTAGACATCACAGAAGTTTATGAAGCAAAGAAAAAAGCCATTATGGCTCACGCTTCACAAATTGATGACAAGACAATCGAACTATACGATTTGTTATTTAGGACTGTCAGTGGTGATCAAAACGGAAAAATTGTTGAGCGATTGAAACTATTATCAAGTCTACATACTCACTGCTTTTTTGTTCCGGACTTCTTAAAAAATCAGCTAAAATAATTAAAAAACTAACGACATTTGAAATGAACGTTAGTTTTTTTCTGGTATTTTTATATCAATTTAGATCAATCAATAGAAGTTTATAAAAAAAGAAAATCCTCACTTTCTCAAAAAATAAATTTATATTTAATATGTTGATGATACTATCTACTTTAATTTAACTACCATTTTTATCCCCTAATAACGAAGTCAAAAAAACTCACATATCTTACTAGGAAGTGTGAGTTAAAATCTAAATGGAGCGAGCGTCACAGTTATCTATAACTTTTTTCCAATAACAAAAGAGTAAACATAATCTTCTATCGCTAATAGTAATATGCCATGTTTTAAGTGTTTATGAAATAGATTTTTGCCAATTTTATCATCTTTCGCATAAATTGTAATTTATTGTTTACTTAAGTCTTCTCCTATAAGTTTTATAACATTTTTCTATCTTTTTTTGATAGATTTTATATCAAGATTTTTATCTTATTACTTTTTTTATCTAGTATGACTAGTCATCCATAAAACTATCCACACTAGATAAATTAGAATTCATAGATCCCGTTGTGCAACAATTACGGTATAGTTTTCTGTATCATATGTAACTCCCGTTTCTCTAAAACCATTTTTGTGCCAAAAATGTTCTGCTTGAGGATTCCCTTTTACCCAACCGAGGCGGACATTCGCCATCTCAATACGGGACAGATAAGCACACAGGTCATTGATGATCTTGCTCCCTGTTCCAGTATTCTGTATGGACACATCCGTCATAAAAAATCCAATAAAGGCTGTTAATTCATCCGGATAGGCCATGATGAAATCCATCACAGCAATCAGTTTTTCCCCATCATAAAATCCCAGATAATACTTATCGCACATTTCCTTGTTGGGTGGGAGCGCATTCATATCATTCATAATGCTCTGTTCTGATACAAACGGTGGACAGTATTGATAGTATAAACTGTTTTTATAGCATAATGTGTATACTTCTGCTGCATCATCGGCATACATCTTTCGAACAAAATATTGTTCTGAAAATAATGAAACATTCATTTCCCTTATCCTTTCCAAACATTCAAATTATAATTTGTAATTATCTATGACTTACATAATTTAATATTTTAGTTGTTAACGGTTTGAATATTAAATACATAACATATCCAATACTTCCACCTATGACATTAGTTATTAAATCCGTTATATCTGCTAATCTAAAACCATTTATTAAAGGCTGTAATAATTCAATTCCTAGACTCAATAAAAAAGTATAAAAAACAACTTTTAATAGTCTAACATTTTCTTTTTTTACTAAAGGCATTAAAAAACCAAAAGGAATTGTCATTATCATATTTAATACCACTTGTCTAATAAAATCACCCCTACCGTTTAAAACATCAATAAACGGAACTAAATTCATTGAATCGTATGGGTGATTAAATATAAATGGTAAAGATGTTATTATAGGCATTAAGGTAAAAAATAATACAAAAGATAAGTATATATACATTAAAGTATTTACAAGCAGTACATCTCTACCTTTTTCTTTCCATTTCTTATAAAATTTCCAAAAATATATT
>CAJUOR010000015.1:25002-35060 GCA_910588165.1 uncultured Thomasclavelia sp. | reverse complement strand
TTTTAATAGCAGGTATGGTTGTACTTTTTGTAGGGCTTAAAAGAAATGGCGATGTCGCAGCAAGTAAACCTGCTGTACAAATTCGTTAAATAAAAAGTGATGTTATGAAGGATTAATATCACTTTTTAATACTAAAAAAGGTGTATATATATGAGTTTGAAAGTAATTGGGCCATAAGAAAAGAAATTGTTGCGGAAGCTTCTTACTCTTTTGAATTTATAGAAAATGATAATTTTTTAGGAAAATTGGTTTCTAAAATTAACCAAATATCTATGAATATGCACCGTAGCTATTGATTGTTTAAATGGCATAAACATATACTGACAGTACATTTGAAAAAAGAGGGGTCTTCCAACAACTTTTTGGTATGGCGATTTCAACAAAAAAACAACTTTTGATTATGAGGAAGAAAGACAAAAATTAAAAGACTTAGAAGGAAAAGATATCGAAGTTATTAAAGATATGTTTGAATAAAATAAGATAAGTTGAAAATATGAAATTGAGAAATGAAAGGTAGAACAAAGATGACAACAAGAATAAATCTAAAAAGAGTATTGTTATTAGGAACACTCATTTTATCATTGAGCGGAATGGTCGGTTGTAGCACTAATGACTCACAACAAGAAACAGAAGATAACAAAAAGACGGTTGATTTACAACCTAATGAACTATCATTTGAAGAAACAAGAGCCTTAAAACCGGGTGATATTGTACCGGAAGGAAAAGAAGTCAATCGTGAGTTGTTAGAACAGCAAGGTATGGACTGTCTTTACGTATATCACACATATGAAACACATAACGGAAATTTAGTAGGCAATTCTGAATTTGACATATATACTTATGGTAAACGGCCTTCCCAAGAAGAAAAGGCTGTAGGTGGAGAAACAATTGTCGCTTATTATGAATTTTTACGGAAAGAGATTGTTGAGATAGAGTTTGTAAAAGATGAAGAAGGTATTTATAAGAAAAGAGCATTACCAAAGGATTTTCAGTTCACTTTAAAGTTAGTTGATGTTATTGATGAAAATAACGTAAGAACTGCAAAATAAAAAGATGGCAAAAACTGAAACAATAGAAAATTGAAAAAATTATATTAGTTGGAGCATCAACTTTTACGTTAAGTGTATTAGTGTAATGTAGTACAGGTGATAAAAACAGGTCGTTTGATATTTATGAAAGTAGTTGAAACTCAAAAATTGTTGCAGAAGTTTCCTACCCTTTTGAATTTATAGGAAATGATAATCTTTTAGGAGAATGGATTCCTAAAATCGATCAAACATCTATGAATATGCACGTAGCTATTGATTGTTTAAATGGCATATATTATGAACATATTTTGATTTGCAATAGAAGATTGGTTTTACAGGATAGTCGATTTTAGATTGGCTATCCATTTTTTATATCTATATAGATACTGTGTTTATTAGTAATAATGGTTCAATAAAATTATAACAATCTGTAAAAAGATGACACTTGAAATAAAGTGTCTTTTTTATTGATATGAAACGATAAATCCACTGTTTTGTGATAGCTTTTTATCAAAATTTTAGCACATCGTCTATCAAGAACTTGTGATAAGGTATATTTTCCAAACATTAAAACTAAACAGGAAATATTTGGTAATCAGCAATTTGCCTTTATGATAGGTTACTTTTTTATTTATAATACTTCTTATATACTCGTTATATGCTCGCATTAAAGGAGGATTGATAAAAGATGGCACAAATTTATGGATATGTACGGGTTTCCAGTGTGGATCAGAATGAGGAAAGGCAGATTGTTGAATTATTAAAAAGGAACGTTCTTTGCAAAAATATCTATATAGACAAGAAGTCCGGAAAAAGTTTTGAGCGTTCGCAATATAAGCGACTTGTAAAAAAATTAAAACAAGGCGATTTGCTTTATATTCTAAGTATTGACCGCTTAGGTAGGAATTATCTTGAAATACAAGAGCAATGGAGAATGCTTACAAAAGAAAAAGGGATTAATATATGTGTAATAGATATGCCTTTATTAGACACAAGAAGCGGAAAGGATTTGATGGGAACGTTTATTGCTGACCTTGTGTTACAGATATTATCATTTGTTGCACAGAATGAAAGGGAAAATATCAGAAAAAGACAAGCGCAGGGCATTGCAGTTGCCAAAGCGAAAGGCATCAAATTCGGTAGACCGCAAATCATACTCCCGGAAAATTTTGGGGAACTTGTCTGTGATTGGGAAAGGAAAAGACTTCCACTATCGGAAGTCTTGGAAATATGTAAGATGAGTGAAGCCACATTTTATAGGAAATTAAGAGAATATCGTCTGCTGAAATAATACCAATAATCTGAGAAAGCTACTTAAAAAGTACACTCTTTACAAAATATTTAGATAACATCAAATATAAAAGACAATTTAAGAATAGTGACCTAGAACTATTTCAAAAGTCAATTACATTGAAAAAACGGCATTTTCATATATACTGTAAGTAAAATCATTGACTATTAAAAAGTGTACCTTTTGATAGCCTTCTGTACTCTTAAATTATACAGCTAAACAGCCTGAAACACAAGAAAAATTTAGGATTTTGAGTGTAAATCAGAGGAGTCTTTCTCGCATCTGAAGTACAGGAATTCTGTCGGAAGGTTACTGTCAAAAGGTACACTTTTTGATTATAGCTCTAACGCAAGACACAACGATTCCTTTTCTAGTTTTTACCCGCCCCATTTATCACTATGTAACTTATATTTAGGAAGAGGAAAGTAAAAAGGAGGATTACATCAATGAAATCACGCAGACGAAGACATGATTTTTGGCGCAGAGTTGTCATTGCGACACTTTGTGTTGCGTTGCTTGGCACAAACGCAGAGGGAGTATTGGCGGCTGAGACTCCTGTGACAGAAAGCGGTGTTTCCGCTGAGGAAACGGTGGCTCCGACGGAATCATCAGTGCAGCAGGAAATAACACCAACGACAAAGACCAAAGCAGAGTTGGGGACCTCTGCAGAAACAAAGACAGAAGAAACAGAAACGAAATCTGAGGCTGATGCGGTCTATACGCTTCATTTGACGCACTACTTCCGGTTTAAGCTAGATGGAAAAAGCAGAAACGTAAATGTGTCAGAGGAGATTTCGCTGACCGAGGCGGATTTTGAAGACGGCGTGTGTGACTTGTCCCGCTTTGTCTATGATGCGAAGCAACTTACGGTCACGGAAGCGAACCCGTTGTCCATAGAGGACTTTGACGAAAATCGGCAGGGCGGCGCACGAATCGTTTATGTTGTAAGCAGTGGCTGGAAGGTCGTGCACAAAGAGGACGCCACAGGCGAGGGAAGTATGCTAAGAGAAGTCTTCGACGGCAAGCTCTCCGATTATGAGTTTGTCCCGGCGGATGTTATCCGGATAAACGTGGAGTATAAGTATTCCAACACCGGTGGATTGGCAGGTGTTGGTGTGGCAAGCCCCTCTGTGATAGAGGCGATTCCCAAGAAGCAGTCTGATGGAACCTATAAGGTGACTTGGAAACTGTCAACTGTGGAAGGATTCCGCATTGTACTGAATTCCAACGAGTTGAACAAGTATGTGGTAAGTCCGCCGACGGGAAACGAAACAGCGGCTGAGCTGGAAGCGAAGCTGGAAAAAGGCGAATTCGATGTGGATATTGCCAACCATACAATTTACTACTATCAGGAGAAGCCAGGTGAAGATACGAATCCGACCTATAACAACCGCTACTCCACGGAATATAACGAGGCGTGGAATGCTGCCCGCACCTTGACGGCAGCTAATTACACCGCAAAGGCTGTGAGCGATAATGACAACCGGGGTGCTAACCCGTTGGAAAGTCCCAAGTTGGAAGTGACGCTGACGGAAACGCAGCTGAATCAGGTGCTGGCAGGCGAAACGGATCTGGATATCACCGTCTATTACCGCCGCAACGCCACTTGGTACACGGTGAATCACTGGATGCCGGAGACTCTTTCCGGGATGAGTCAGGATGAAATAGACAACTTGGATACAGATAGAAAAAAGACTGAAAACGGCGTCGACTACGTCCGTTTAGATCAGGAAACCCTGCAAGGTCGCGTTGGCGCGATGACCCGCGCTTCGGCGAAGTTCGATGGCATATACGAACAACTCCAGTCCACCGAATATTCCCAAAAGTTGATTGAGAATACGAATACGGTGGTGGATATTTATTACAAGGCGGCGGATTCCTACCGCGTGATCTTCGATACCAACTATACCTACATTCCCAGACAGCAGGTTGCGCTGGGTAGCAATGTTGATTTTACAAATGTAACTGAACCGAAACGAACCGGCTATACTTTTGCCGGTTGGCGGTATCTGAATAAGGATGCGACGCCCAATGCCGACGGTAGCTACAATGATAAGCAATATACGGAACTTAACAAGGATGCTCCCGTACTGACGGTCAACAACGAGTTGATTGGAAAAGCCAAGTTGACAGAGAGCGGCGGTGTGCTGGCGTTGCACCTGTATCCGAAATGGAAGCCGGCTACAACCCAAGTGCGTGTCATTCTCTGGACGGAGGATTTGACCGGGATGGATGATGTGCAGGCGATCGCCAGCGGTGGAAATACTACCTATTATGATAGTAAGTATGCCAACTATAAATCTGAACCTGTGACTCACAAGCCTCAGTTGGGGATGGGCGACCCGTATTATAGCAATATGGGCAGCTTTACGATAGATGTTAATACCGATTCGTCTCTATTAAAGTCCGGCTCGGACAAAACGTTATTGGATACGATTCAGACTAAGGTGGATACGGAGTTCAGCAAGGCCATGGGTCAAACCAGCGGCATTGATGTAACTAACTTCTATACCCAGGCTGCGTTCGAAATCGTGCACGAAGAAGAGGGCGAAATCAATTATAGTGCCACCACGGCCTCTGCCGACGGCAAGACCACAATCTATGTCTACTTTACCCGGAATGTCTATGAGCTGCTGTTTACTTATTATGGCAGTGCAACGACTGGTGGAAATAATTCCAATTACTGCGTGGCAAGTAGTACCAACGGCTACAGTTTCAGCAGCGGCGCGGCGGTGCCAGGTGGTAATCTAAACTTTGGCTATAGCACTTCGCATAACGGTGGTAACGGTTCAAATTATAACAATGGTTGGATGCGCGCCGATGTAACATTAGGTAGCCAAATGCCGGTACCCCAGACTATTACCATCCGGGCCAAGTACGGCGCGGACCTACGGAACGTCTGGCCGGTTGCGCGGTCGGAGGAGCGTGTCAACTCACTGGATAACCCGGGCAACCGTGGAACCTCTGCCAAGATGATCTCATGGGCCACCACAGACGGCAAGTACAATGAAGGCGGATTCTTCAATTCTGGTTTGTACAATGCCGGCGAACCCACTATTATAGGCACCTACGCCGCTATGAGCGCTGAGATTATTGCGGACCCTCAAAATACGAGCCTAAGGCATAACCTAGTAGCTTACTGGTTTAACGGAAATATCAGCTACTATCGGAACAATCACTGCTTTGAGGTGCCGAAACTGAATGTTACCGATATGCAGCGTGTCAGCATTTACGACAATAACACCACGGATGAGAGGAACTTCCTGTATCTGGTGCCTACGGATAACGTAGCCATTGCCAAATACGACTTTAACGATCTGATGCAGGTGTCTTACGCAAACGGACAGATCACCTATAATGATCCCAACGGCAACTATTACGCGGTACGCGCATACAATGGAAGCTATTACGCTGTGGCCCGCCAGGTGGACACGGTGTCTTCCAATACGATCGCAAAGCAGAATCCTAGCGCTCGGTTGCATATGACCCGAGCAAATGTGACTGCGGATCATAGTACACAGTACGCAGATACGGATGGCGCTTATAACGGAAGAACTGTCGGTACTGAGATCACCCCCTACGACCTCTATTTCTACTACGACAGAGATCGGTACACCATCACCTACACGGTTCCCACCAATCAGGAGAACGCAGATCAAACCGAGTATACCTTGGGCACAGTGGAGCTGCCCTATGGTGCGTTGGTAACCCAGGAGAAGTATGGTTTTAAGCTGAACTATACGGACAAAAATACGAATACTGCGTATGACTGGAAGCCTGCTGCTGAGACTACTGTCTGCCCCGATAGGGCAGAAAACGGCAGCGCCGCATGGACCTTCAAGGGCTGGGGGCTTGGTCCGGCCGGTGTGAATATGCAGTGGACCGTGGATGAAAATGTCGAGACCGAAGCCCAGGCAAAAGAGGTGTTTGCCATTGAGAGTAACCTGTGGCTATATGCAATTTGGGAAGCTCCTACCTACACGGTGACCTTCCACCTGAACGGCGGTACGGTCGACGGCGCTAGCGGGGATATTCTAAAGAAGATTTCCGCCAACACTCGTTACTCCGCAAACGGCGTTATCCCACGTCCTCTCCGAAACAATTACACATTAGATGGCTGGTATGTAGCGGATGAAAACGGGAACATTACTGATACAGAGTTTAACTTTGATCAGGTCATTACAGAAAACAAGCACGTTGCCGCAAAATGGTCAACTGTCAGCACGGATACGTTTGAATACACGGTCTATTATGTAACAAATAATCCTCTCGACGCCGACAAGAATAAAGAGAAGGTGCAGATTGATGAGAATGGCAATATCGTCCAAGACGGCGGCACAGCCTATTATGTGCTAGGTAAAGTGGAACGCCAGGATCAGATGTTTATTGCCAATTCGTCTCTGAATTTCTCGGCGAAGGAGCAGCCTGGCTATGTGCCTGGGGCGGCAAATAAGATTTTGACGATGGGCAATCCCGACGATACCTATTACGTAATCTTCTACTACGATCCAATCCTTCCCGGCAACCATGTGGTGCGATTCATAGAAGCCGGCACAGAGAACGACGTGGCACCTGTTATTGTGAAGGAAATTCAGGTGCAAGCGGATCAGACCGTGGTCACGCCGCAGTCTGATGTTGCCACAGAGCTGGTAAACAAGGGCTATGCGCTAGTCAACAAAAATGGGAATCAGTATACAGAGGTGGATAAGGCTTCTGATTTGAAATGGATTGATAAGGATGGCAATCCGCAGGATACAGCTACCTTGACAGGGGAGGCTATTCCGGGAACTATTACCTACCTAGTGCAACCAATTCTGTACACCATTACCTATGAAAATGCGCCAGGTTCGCCGCTTGCGGCTGACGCTGCGCTGGCTGCCGTTACGGCGGCAGCGAACACCCCGGTAGCGAACGGGAAAAATCCTGTCCAGTACACCACGAAGGATACTTTTAAGGCACAGAATCCGGCCCGTGTTTATGAAAATGGTAAATGGTATGTGTTCTCTCATTGGAGTCTTGGTACTGACACAACAGAGAAAGATAACGGAACAACCTTCTCCAAGCTCAGGGTTGATCCGGGAACGGTCGGTAATCTCACTTTTATAGCCAACTGGGAGGTAAAGACTGATTTCGGTAGTCTGACAGTTTCCAAGATTGTAGAAGGAAATGCCGGAGAAACGGATAAAGATTTCACGTTCACTGTAACACTTAGTGATACATCTATCAGTGGAACTATTGGCGATATGATGTTTACCGATGGTGAGGCAACCTTCACGCTGAAGCATGGTGAGAGCAAGACGGCGACTGGTCTTCAGGCTGGTATCACCTACACGGTGACTGAGGATGATTATTCTGATGACGGCTATGTGACAACTAAGACTGGCGATAAGGGAACGATTACAAAAGATGGTACATCTACAGCAGTGTTTACGAACACCAAGGATGTAACGCCGATTGACCCCGATTCTGATAATTCTAACCTCACAGTGAAAAAAGAGTGGATATTGGATGATGGGGGCAAGGCGACGGATTCTGTAACGGTTGTCCTGTTGAGAGATGGCAAAGAATATGAGAAAGTCGAACTAAGCGACCAAAATAACTGGACGTTCACTTGGACTGAACTCAGCGACGAGTATACTTGGACAGTGGACGAAGTGAATGTGCCGGACGGTTTCACAGCGAAAGTAGATCAGAACGGGATGATGTTTACTATAATAAACGACGATAAACCCACTGATCTGGGCGACTCCTCTGATCTGGATAAGCCAACTGATGATGGTATCAAGACAGGGGATGAAACAAACTTGACTCTGTGGTTAGTGCTTTTAGGAATTTCCGGTATGGGTCCAATTATTACCTTGCTAGAGAGCAAATATAAATATAAAGAAAAACACTGTAAGAAATAATGAAGCTGGCGGCGAGATGGTGTATGAAAGACATCTGTCTCGCCGTTTTTCTTGTGAAAGGGAATCGCCATGAAAAGAAAAAACAAACTGCCTTCTATATTGCTCCTTGTGTTCAATGTCTTGTTCTTCGTCTATACATATATGATCTATCGAATCATGATGAAAATACCCTTGACAAATCCTGTCTCACTTAAGGTTTCTTATACGCTTCAAGAACCAATGATTCAACTTGTAATAGATGGATAAGTAATCAAAACTGAAGACACTTATCCAAAATTAAATTTATCGAACAATAAGGAGCATACGATAGGTGTTAATGTTTTGCACCCTATCGAAACATCTTCAGAAGCAGATAGCATTTATAATGGGGCAACGACTGAAAAAGAATTTGTTATTAAAAAAGCTATTCCAACACCAGATGATGTTGATAATCTTGTGATTAGTAAAAGCCAGCTTTTAGGAACGATAAAATTTCCTAAAGGATTTAGGTGGAAAGATACGAATGTGATTGCCGATAAATTAGGTGTATGTCAATCTGAGGCCATCTTTACACCTAATGATATATTAAATTATGAAATTATTTCTGTTCAGCTAGCTTAATATAGAAGTTGTAACCTCAACAACATCAAATCATATACCTATAATTACAACTAAGGATAAAGTATTGACTGTAGGTGATAAATTTGGCGATGAGATTGCTTTGAATAACGTTATGATATGATAAGGAAGATGGTGATCTTACAGCTAAGATTAAAATTATCAATAATACGGTAGATACCTCAAAAGCCGGCACTTATACAGTAATCTATAAGGTAACAGATAAGAGCGGTGATTCTGTAACTAAGACTATTTCTGTTATGGTCAAAAAAGAGAAACAAATTCTATTAGCGAATTCGGATATAAAGACGGGAGAATCAACAAATATCATGCTAGGGGGTATGATGACTGTCATTTCCTTTGTGGGAGTGGTTATGGCATTTGTTTTACAAAGAAGAAAAAGTGAATAAAGATGATAAGACTAGAAACAACGATTCCTAGTTTTTTTCATATTTTGAAATAAGCTAATCATGCAATGCGAAGCATTACTGATGATTAACAATAACTCACACAACGCACAAGGATAAAATGTAGAGGTTGAGGTTTAGCAACACGTTGGACTTGGTGTAAAGAAAAGACCGTTGACTTTATTTTATCAACGATCTCAATGGTGAAATTGCTTAAGAGTTGATATTGAGAACTATTTGAATAGAGCTTTTTGACCCTCAATATTCATATCGTAGAACTTTTCGTATAAAGAGATGAAAAATTCTTTTTTTCCTGTTTTATAGTAACGAACAACTAAAGTCGTGATGATTAAACCGGCGGTAAAGGCACATAACATATCTGTGATACTGTCATGAACCCCGGTTGTATAATGATTGATACAGTCATTATTGAAGAAAATCAACATAGAATATTCATAAAATTCCCATAGTAGAGCGATAGCCATATTAACGGCATTGATAAAAATAAAGAAAATTGCTTTGTCGGCTTGAGTTTCGGCCTTTTTAGTATGCTTAATCCAACTGTATAACATCATAGCTAGGATTGTGGCAAAAATACCACTGGAGAAATGCAATGCTTTATCAAAGAAAGGTAGACCATAGCCACCTAGACAACTACCGATTAACGAAGCAAAATAGATGAAAATAATATTTAAAATATAGATTTCATCACTTGCTTTAAGTTTGACAATTTTGAATAAAGCAGGAATCAGCCAAGGTGTTAATAAGGCTACAACCCCCATGCCAATGCCACGCATGTCATTCATACGATAATTATAAACAAAGGCAT
>CAJUOR010000015.1:0-24992 GCA_910588165.1 uncultured Thomasclavelia sp. | reverse complement strand
CCGACATATATCACAATCGCTAAATAGAGAAATTGACGTAATTTATTGTTTTGATTTGTTTTCATTTTTAGAATGCTCCTTCCTTTTAAAACGCTCGGTTACAATACGTTTAAAGTCATGTTTCTTATCCTTTTTATGCGGAATAAACATACTCACAAAACTATCTTTACCGCCATGTTTAACATAGAAATAACCAAATAGAGAGAAGACTGATGCCCCAACAAAATTAACGATTAAATCTGTCATAGTGTCAATTAAACCAATGTCTAAATAACCACCTAAACCTAAGCTTTTACCATTGATGACAACTTCGTTAATCTTGTCGATGGTAATTGGAATATTGCTTTTAGTTGGGTCTAAAGCCACAGAGGTTATATGATGGATAATGGTATCTTTTTGCATATCCAAACCGCAGAAAGTATCCATGAAGTATTCAAAAAACTCCCAACATACGCCAATTGTCATAGAGAAACAAAAAGCTGTAATAGCCATAAATAAAGGGGATAATTTGAATTGGATACGGTCATCATTGTTTAAGATATTCACAAGCGAGAAGCCGACAGCAGCGGCAAGAAAGCCGTTGATTGTATGTAAAATAGTGTCCCACATCGGAAAAAGGATATAAAAGGATTGGATTTCCCCTAATATTTCAGCACTGAAAATAAACAGCAGAATAATGATTTCTAAGGCACTAGGCAATTCTATCTTAAATTCTACTTGAATAAAGCTCGGTACTATAAGCAGTGCTAAGGTTAAGATACATAGGAAAACATTTTCATAGTTGCGGTTATAGAATTGTAAAACCATGGTCACAATGACTAAGAATCGCAGTAAAAAGTAAACAAAAGCAGATGCTTTATGTTCACGTATTTCGGTTTTGATGGCATCTTTTAAAATATTGAATTTCTTAAACATAGCTGAATTACTCCTTATAGTTTTATTATTTTTTCTAATCATACGCTTTTTTTTGCGTTTTGTGAACCGATACAATAAATTTTATCAAATCAAAGCGTTTTCTTTTCGCAAAAAATATAATCTGTCTAATTTTGTCTGAGAAATGGTACGAATCTTGTCACAGGTTTATTTTTGTTATCGTCCTTTTCAAATATAAAATTGATTTACGGGGATACACTTATGGCGATTTATAAAAGCAAAAACACTTAGCGATTTGTTATGTCGCTAAGTGTTTAAAGATTATGCCAACTTGTTTTTTAAATATTCATCGACTAATGAAAGGTCATGCGGGCAAATCATTTCCCTGGAAATGATGCGAGGTTGAAGATGCTCGTCGGTAAAACATAGCTTGTCTTGCTTTGACATTAAGCTTGAAATAGGTAATGGAATAATTTCAGTCACTTCTTCTCCTAATTTAAAGATAGGATTTTCTAAATCGCATATATAAACATAGACAATTTCATGATCGCTTTCAAAATGTTCGATAAAACAACCTAAAAATGTTAAGTCCTTTTTATCGAGGTTTAAACCGATTTCCTCAGAGGCTTCTCTTAAAATAGCTGTTTCCGGTGTTTCGTTAAGATCGATATGTCCTGCCGATGTAATGTCATAGTAACCCGGAAAAGAATCCTTATCTAAAGAACGTTTTTGTAAATAGATGATTTCTTTTTTTATATCTGTAATCCAAAGATGACAGACAGCATGAAGATAACCCTTTGAATGAACTTCATTTCTTGGCTTAATTCCAATCTTTTTTAAATCTGCATCATATATTTCCAATAGTTCGGACATATTGCTCACCTCATTTATATTTTCTCATACCCTTTCTTTCTTGACAAGTCTTTTATTCCGGAAGTTATTGACTGATTAGTTGGGAATGTATGATAAAATTGATGATATTTCTATGCAATTTACAAAGTTTATGATAAAATACAAGCTGATGGAGGTGTCAAAATGCAAACACAAATCGTAACGAAAGCCGATTTAGATTTGTTGGCAGAAGCCTTGCAAAATGAAGAGGTTATCGCTTTTCCGACAGAAACGGTCTATGGGTTAGGGATTATATATGATTCAACCAAAGCCATGGAAAAGTTAAAGTGGGCTAAGCAACGTCCTGAGTCTAAGCCTTTTACGTTAATGGTTGCCGATAAAAAAATGATTTCTGATTTCGCTAAAACGAAAGATAGAGATTGGAAAATTATTGAACACTTTATGCCAGGACCCTTAACTTTGATTTTTAATCGTAAGGAAATCGTATCACCTTATATTACAAATGGTTTTGATACGATTGGTATACGTTGCCCTGATGATCCATTTGTTTTGGAGTTAATCAGAAAAGCCGGAAAGCCTTTATTAGTGCCTAGTGCTAATATTTCCGGAAAACCGCCGGCTTTTACAAGTGATGAAGTTCTTGCACAATTGGAAGGTAGAATTGCCATGGTTGTGGAAGGTGTTTGTGGTAGTGGAAAGGCAAGTACGATTTTGAATTTGTGCCAAGATGAAATAGAAGTGATTCGTCAAGGGGAATTGACACTGAAAAAAATAGAGGAGGTTTTGTCATGAAAGTAGCAATGGCTTGTGACCATGGTGGTATTGACTTAAAAAATGTTTTAAAATCCGAATTAGAAGCAATGGGACATGAAGTGGTTGATTACGGTACTTATACGAAAGATGCTGTCGATTATCCTGATTATGGCTATAAAGCTGCTAAGGCAGTCGCTAGCGGTGAATGTGAGAAAGGTGTTGTTGTCTGCGGTACGGGAATAGGCATCAGTATTTCCTGCAATAAAGTCAACGGGATTCGTTGTGCTTTATGCCATGATGTTTTTAGTGCTAAGGCAACTCGTGCTCACAATGATGCTAATATGTTAGCTATGGGACAACGTGTCATCGGACTAGGATTGGCTTTAGAAATTCTTCATGCTTTCTTTGAAGAAGAATATGAAGGTGGACGCCATGATACAAGAATTGCAAAATTGATGGCAATCGAAAATAATCAATAAGATATAGGAGAAAAAAGAATGAGTGTACATATTATTGAGCATCCTTTAATTAAAGAAAAGATGTCTATCTTGCGTGATAGAGAAACAAGCAGCCGCTTGTTTAAAGAGTGTTTAGACGAAGTTGTGATGTTAATGGCATTTGATGTTACTAAAGATTTAGCTTTAGATACTTATAGCGTTCAAACGCCTTTAATGGAAACAGAGGGCTACAAAGTTCATAAACCGATTGTTTTAGTGCCTATTTTAAGAGCGGGATTAGGTTTCTTAGATGGTATGAGAAGAATTATCCCTTATGCTCATGTCGGACATATCGGTATGGCAAGAAATGAAGAAACATTATTACCTGAAGAATACTATGCTAAGTTTCCTTCATGTCTAAAAGAAGCAACGGTGATTGTTTTAGATCCGATGTTGGCAACCGGCGGAAGTGCTTGTGATGCTATAGAAGCCTTGAAGAAAAGAGGGGCAACAGATTTACGTATGGTATCATTAGTAGGTGCGCCGGAAGGCTTAGCTAAAATGGCAGAAGAACAACCTGATGTTCCTATATATTTAGCTTGTTTAGATGATAAATTAAATGAACATGGCTATATTTTACCGGGGTTGGGCGATGCCGGAGATCGTTTGTTCGGAACTAATGAATAAAAATCTTTGGGCCTATGTCGCTAAAGCCTTTCAAGTTGCCTATGATATTGCGGGAGCTTTATTATTGGCTGTCTGTTTGGGGATTGGGCTAGATCGATTATTTCATACCCGAGCATTATTTTTAATAATTCTATCGCTATGGGGAATTTACCATAGCTTCATGGTTATGATACATTTGGGGGATAAGCATGATTAAAGATGAAAAAGATTTGCAAAGACAAAGTAAGATAACGGCTTTATATTTATTAGCTATTTTTACAGTTGTTGGTCTTATTCTAAAAAATATCAGCTTACCTCTAGGTTATGGGCTTGGCTTTCTATTTTCGTACATTGTTTTATTGATAGATTGTCAAAGCGCTAGTTTGCTTGTGGGGGCAAGAGTTTCAAAAGCATCTGTCCTACAAGGCACATTTTTCTTATTGAAGATGGGAATTTACACAATCGGTTTTCTGATTGCGGTTAAGATTCCGGGACTTATCAACATCTTTTGTGTGGCGATAGGTTACCTAAACGTTAAATTGACGATTTTTCGTCTAACGATGGCAAGGAGGTGACGAAGCGTGCGTCATATTATTCAACTTAAAGGTATGGGTGATATTATCGAACTTGAAAACGTGCGTATTATTATTCAGCCTGAAATCGTTTCTTCGGTGATAATTACTTTAGCTCTATGCCTATTCTTTGTATATGCAGGTAGGAAGTTAGCTAAGGCAAATCCACTTGAAAAACCAAAAGGAATCGTTTTAGCGGTTGAAACAGTCGTCAATATTTTTCAAAACTTTTTCCATACGATTTTTCCGAATCAGAAAATGGAAAAAAGTCTAAGTCCTTATTTTATGGTATTAGCTTTATTTATTTTTATTTCAAATATCTCAGGACTTGTTTGTTTGGAATCACCAACGTCTAATTTTAGTATTACCTTAACGTTAGCTTTAATTACGTTTGCGATGATTCAGCTGACTGCACTTAAAAAGAAAGGGACACTTAAATATGTCTGGAATTTAATTTGGCCCCCTACCAATATTTTAAGTACATTGGCACCATTGATTTCATTATCTATGCGTATCTTTGGTAACATCGTCAGCGGTGGTATTTTGATGTCGTTAGTCTATGCGGCAACGGGATATTTATCGGGATTACTATTCTCATTTATCCCTATCAATGTGGTTGGACCGATTATTGCACCGGTGCTCCACGCTTATTTCGATGTGTTTGCGGGATTTATTCAGACATTTATCTTTGTAACATTATCGAGTGTTTATATTTCTATGGAGGCTTAAACAAGGAGGAATTTATTTATGACAAACGAAGGTTTAATTGCAATCGCAGCAGCAATTGCTGTATGTGCAGGTATGTTTACTGGTATTGGTGAAGGATTAACAGCAAGTAAAGCCGTAGAAGCGGTAGGACGTAATCCGGAAGCAGAAGATAAAATCCGTTTGATGATGATTGTCGGCTGTGGTATCACAGAAACAGTTGCCATCTATGGTTTATTAGTTTCATTCATTTTATTATTCATTTTCTAATCATATATAGATAACTAAAAAGGAGGGGTTTGATGGAAGTTGATATCGCCGGGAAACTATTTCCCAATGTTACAACAATGATTGTACAGCTACTATCAACAGGTATCCTTTTCTACTTCTTTATGAAATTCTTATATGGTCCTTTGCAAAAGTATCTAGGCAAGCGAGCGGAGTTTATCGAAAGCAACATCAATGAAGCTAAAGAAATCAACGCTAAAGCTAAGGTACATATGGAAGAAAGTGAAAAGCTGGCAAGAGTCGGCGCTCTAGAATATCGTGAAGTGGTGGAAAAAGCCAAAACCGATGCACGTGTGCAAGGAGATAAAATTCTTGAAGAAGCACGTCAAGAGGCAAGTTACCGCCTAGAACAAGCCGCTAAGCAAATCGAATCAGAAAAAGAAAAAGCCAAGGAGAATATGCGTCAGGAAATGGTTGAAATCGCTATGGAAGCAACCAGAAAAATCGTAGGAAGCAAAGTCGACGAAGATAAGGATAAAGAATTGATTAGTTCATTTATCGATGAGGTTAAACGTTAATGGAAAGCGTCGGTCAAAGCTACGGTTTGGCTTTATTCGAGTTGGCAAAAGAAGATCAACAACTTGAGGCTTATAAACATGATTTAGATTTTGTTCTATCGGCTTTAGATAGAGAAGCACAGCGTTTTTTGAATCAATCGCTGGTCGCTTTAAACGAAAGATTAGCTATTATCGAAAAGTGTTTCAAGGATAGTATTAAGCCTAATACGCTTAATTTTCTGAAATTGCTTTGCGTGCGGGGACGCATGAATTATTTAGCTGAAATTGTGAAAGAATTTTATACTTTATACAATATTGATATGGGTATTCTCGAAGGTGTTGTATATGTAGTCAATGTCTTAGATACTGATACTTTAAATGAAATTGAAAAGGCAGTATCACAAAAAGAAGGCAAGAAAGTTTTATTGAATCAAAAATTAGATACCTCATTACTTGGTGGAATTAAGGTCGTTATCGGCGATCGTGTCTATGATGGTTCATTGAAAAATAAAATCAATTCACTGCAAAGTGAATTACTGAAAGGATAGGTGACTAGCGTGGCACTAAGACCTGATGAAATCAGCGCTTTAATTAAAGAACAGATTCGTCACTACGATGACGTCATCGAAATGAAAGACGTAGGTACAGTCATGACTGTCGGTGACGGTGTCAGTCTGGTTCATGGCTTGGAAAATGCAATGTTAGGTGAATTATTAGAATTCCCACATGACGTTTACGGTATGGTTATGAACTTAGAAGAAGATTATGTCGGAGCCGTATTGTTAGGGCACGATACACTTGTTAAAGAGGGTGACGAAGTTAAGAGAACGGGTCGCATTATTGAGGTTCCGGTTGGTGATGGCATGCTTGGACGTGTTGTCAATCCATTAGGACAGCCTATTGATGGACAAGGTTCAATTCCTTCAACTAAAACACGTCCGATTGAACGTGTAGCTCCCGGTGTTATGACTCGTCAGTCTGTAAATCAACCTTTGCAGACAGGAATTACATCAATTGATGCGATTATTCCGATTGGACGAGGACAGCGTGAGTTGATTATCGGTGACCGTCAGACCGGTAAAACAGCGATTGCCATTGATACTATTTTAAATCAGAAAGATCAAAATGTTTATTGTATCTATGTAGCGATTGGACAAAAAAATTCAACGGTTGCACAGATTGTGGAAAGATTAAAACAAGGTGGCGCAATGAGTTATACCACTGTTGTTTCAGCTTCGGCAAGTGAGTTAGCACCGATTCAATATATCGCACCTTATGCCGGGTGTGCGATTGGAGAAGAATGGTTAGAACAAGGCAAAGATGTTTTAATTGTTTATGATGACTTAAGTAAACATGCGGTAGCATATCGTACAGTGTCATTATTATTAAAACGTCCACCGGGACGTGAAGCATACCCGGGTGATGTTTTCTACTTACATTCTCGTTTATTGGAAAGAGCATGTAAATTAAATGAAGAAAACGGTGGCGGTTCATTAACAGCTTTACCGATTATTGAAACACAAGCAGGTGATATTTCTGCCTACATCCCTACAAATGTCATCTCTATTACAGATGGGCAGATTTTCTTGCAACAAGAATTGTTTAACTCAGGGTTCAGACCTGCCATTGACACAGGTTTATCTGTATCACGTGTAGGTTCAGCTGCTCAAATTAAAGCGATGAAACAAGTATCCGGTTCATTGAAATTAGAATTAGCTCAATTTGCGGAAATGCAAGCTTTTGCCCAATTTGGTTCTGATCTTGACAATGCGACAAAAGCTGTCTTAGACCATGGACATAAAGTGCGTGCTGTTTTAGTTCAACCGCAATATCAAAGTCGCAGTGTTGAACAACAAGTTATTTCATTATATGCCTTGAAAAATGGTTTCACTAAAAATATTCCGGAAACTCATGTCGTTTCTTTTATCAACCGATTATTTGAAGAAATCAATATGCGTCATGCGGATTATTTAAAGGAAATCAAAGAAACGAAAGTAATTTCTAATGAATTAGATGCTAAGTTAAAAGAATTTATGAGCGCATTTAGCCAGCAGTACATAAATACGATTGAAAAAGAAGGCTAGTCTATGTCAGGATCAATGCAAAGTATTAAACGTCGCATGAAATCAGTTGAATCGACAAAGAAAATTACACGTGCGATGCAGCTTGTAGCGACGTCTAAGTTAAGAAAAATGCGCAATCTTTTGGAACAACAAAAGCCTTACTACACCATTGTTTATGATACAGTAGCTCATATTCTGGCAACTGAAGATGTCAAGAATCACCCTTTCTTAAAGCCTAACGGTAATTCTAAAAGTGCAGTTATCTTAATCACAAGTTCATTAGGACTTTGTGGCGGATATAACAGCAATGTGTTAAAATGTGCGAAGGAAAATATTCAAGACGGAGATTTCGTTTATGTTTTGGGAAGCAAAGGGTTAAATCATTATAAAGAAGCCAATTTTAAGTATATAGATTTATCCACGGATTTATCTTTTACAGAAGTAAAAGAATTAGTTAAAGAATTGATGGGTAAATATCAGCAACAAGAAATCGGCAGAATTAAAATTATTTATACGGAGTTTGTCAATAATCTGACATTTACACCGCATTGTGTTAAGCTTTTGCCTATCACTAAGGAAGATCAAACGAAGTTGGCAGATAATCACAAGGTCAAGTATTTTATGGATTTTGAACCTAATGCCAGCGAAGTTTTGAAAGAGTTAATTCCGATGTATTTACAGGCAACGATCTACGGTTATTTAATTGAGTCAGTGACTAGTGAAAATGCCAGCCGCAGAACAAGTATGGAAAATGCAACGGATAACGCAACGGATTTAAATGAGCAGTTATTATTGAAATACAATCAGGCTAGACAAACAGCCATCACGAATGAGATTTCCGAAATCGTGGCTGGCGCAAATGCACAATAGAAAGAGGAGGTGTCAAATATGAGTCAAAATATTGGGAAAATCACCCGTGCTGTCGGACCGGTTGTCGATGTGCGTTTTGAAGATGGGCACTTGCCTTCTTTGAATACAGCGATTAAGGTTCAAAATGGTGCTGAAACATTAGTTATCGAAGTAGCTCAGCATATGGGAGATGATACGGTAAGATGTATCGCCATGGGGTCAACTGATGGTTTAATTCGTGGGTTAGATGCCATTGATACAGGTGCACCTATTAGTGTTCCTGTAGGTAGGGCAACATTAGGTCGTATGTTTAATGTTTTAGGTAATACGATTGACGGTAAAGGTGAATTAGAAGGTGAAGCTAAGCCAATGCCTATCCATCGTGATGCACCGACTTATGCTGAACAAAAAACAGAAACAGAGATTCTCGAAACAGGTATTAAAGTTATTGACCTTATTTGTCCATATATTAAAGGTGGTAAAATCGGTTTGTTTGGTGGTGCCGGTGTTGGTAAGACCGTTTTAATTCAGGAATTAATCAACAACATCGCTACTGAGCATGGTGGAATTTCTGTCTTTGCGGGGGTTGGTGAACGTTCCCGTGAAGGTAATGATTTATATTATGAAATGAAGGAAAGTGGCGTTTTAAATAAAACTTGTTTGGTTTTCGGTCAGATGAACGAGCCCCCCGGATCACGTTTGCGAGTGGCTTTAACCGGTTTGACAATGGCGGAGCATTTCCGTGATGAAGAAAATCAAGATGTATTGTTGTTTATTGACAATATTTTCCGTTTTACACAAGCGGGTTCAGAAGTATCGGCTCTGTTAGGACGAGTTCCTTCACAAGCAGGTTATCAGCCTACATTAGCGACTGAAATGGGACAGTTACAAGAACGTATTACTTCTACGAAACAAGGATCTATCACATCTGTTCAGGCTGTTTATGTGCCTGCCGATGACTTGACCGATCCTGCCCCTGCCACAACATTTGCCCACTTAGATGCTAAGGTTGTTTTAGACCGTTCAATTGCGGCTTTAGGAATTTATCCGGCTGTCGATCCATTGAACTCATCATCTCGAGCTTTAGACCCTAATGTTGTCGGTAAAGAACATTATGAGGTTGCTCACGGGGTTCAGCAAATTCTTCAAAGATTCCAAGAATTGCAAGATATTATCGCTATTTTAGGTATGGAAGAATTGAGTGATGAAGATAAATTAACGGTTGCTCGTGCTAGACGTATTCGTAATTATCTATCACAGCCATTTACAGTTGCCAGTCAGTTTACCGGTATGGAAGGTAAATATGTTCGTGTCGCTGATACGATTCGTGGCTTCAAAGAAATCCTTGAAGGTAAATGGGATCATCTTCCGGAGCAGGCTTTCCATAATGTAGGTACGATTGAAGAAGCTCAAGAAAAAGCCAAGACATTGGAAGGCTAGGTGAAAGCCATGTCTGAATTCAAATTACGTATTGTATCTCCTCACGGTGATTACCATACAGGTTATGTGGAAATTCTAAACATTGTATCGACAGTCGGACAATTAGGAATTTTAGCGAACATGACACCTTTCTCATGTGTCTTGGAAATTAGCGAAATGAATTTTGTGGAAAAAGGCCAAAGAAAATTTTTCTTCGTTTCAGGTGGTTTTGTGCATGTGACTAAAGATGAAGTCACAGTGATTACAGATGCTATCGAAACTAAAGAGGGGATTGATTTAGAACGTGCCCAAAAAGCGAAAGAAAGAGCTGAAAATCGGCTTCGCAACAAGGATTCTAATCTTGATGTCATGCGTGCCGAATTAGCCTTAAAACGTGCCTTAACCCGCATTAAAATCAAAAATCAATGATATAATAAGCCAATCTTGTCATAAGGTTGGCTTTTGTTTTAATTCTGAAAAAGAATTAAGAAGGGTAAAATGAAGCGAAGCTTTTTACCATAAAAATAAAGAAAAATATAATTGAAAGTATTAAAAAAGAGAGTATAATAGACAACGGAAAGAAGGAGATACAATGCAATTACTAATTTTAATTTTGAAACAAGTTGGGTTAATTGAAGATTTATTAAGAAAACTTGCCGAAAACAACTTGAATGGCTGTACCATCATAGATGGGCATGGTATGGGTGAAGCTTTAGCGGAGATGGAAGATTTGCCTATGTTTGGCGCATTAAGAGCGATGATGTCTACAAACAATAAGCAACAGACAAAAATCTTACTTATGGCTGTTAAAGACGATCAAATTGTTAAGACAACAAATGTGATTAAAAGTGTTGTCGGGGACTTATCTAAGCCAAATACCGGCATTATGTTAAGTGTTCCTGTTTATTATTGTGAAGGGTTGATGAGTGACGAATGCAAATAAATTTATTTGAAACCATTGCGTTATGTCTTCTATTATCCTTGCTGGCAACAAGATTAGTTAAATTTGTTAAGCTTCCGAATGTGACAGGCTATTTGATTATAGGTTTAATTATGGGACCTTATTGTCTAAAGGTTATCCCTTTGGAAATGGTTGAGCAATTATCGATTGTATCAGATGTTGCACTTGGGTTTATCGCTTTATCCATCGGTGCTGAATTTAAAGTTGCCTATTTAAAAAAAGTCGGTAAAGCTCCGGTAGTTATCGCTCTATTAGAAGCTTTCGGTGCGGTTTTAGTTGTCGATACGGTTTTAATCATAACAGGTCACGATGTGTCGTTTTCACTATGTTTAGGAGCGATTGCAGCAGCTACAGCTCCCGCGGCTACATTGATGGTTGTGCGTCAATATAAGGCGAAAGGACCGGTAACGAGCACATTGTTACCGGTAGTAGCCATTGATGATGCGTTTGCCTTAATTGCTTTTGGATTAAGTATCGCTATAGCTAAATCCATTCAAAATCCTAATAGCAGTTCATTACTTGCTTCTTTAGGAACACCGATTATTGAAATTTTATTGGCATTTGGTATTGGTGCTATCTTAGGTATTATTTTCTCATGGTTAACTAAAATATTTCATTCGAGAGATAATCGTCTAGCGGTGGCGATTGCCATGGTATTTAGCTGTTTGGGGATTTGTCAAGTCCTAAACATTTCTAACTTACTTTGCTGTATGATGATGTCTGCGGTTTATGTCAATTTAAGTGATGTCTATGAAAAAGTTTTTGAATTGACAGACCGTATCAGTGCCCCTATCTTTATGTTATTTTTCTTTTTAAGTGGTGCGGACTTAAATATTGCCATCATTCAAAGTGTAGGTACAATCGGTTTAATTTATGTCATCTTTAGGGTCATCGGTAAAGCTTTCGGGGCATATTTAGGTGGTGTGATTTGTAAGGTTGAAAAGAATGTCCAAAAATATTTGGGCTTTACTTTAATTCCGCAAGCGGGGGTAGCTATTGGTTTAGCGACAACGGCAATGACTGTTGTGCCGGAATATGGACCGCAAATCAGAACTATTGTTTTATGTGGCACAGTCATTTATGAATTGATTGGACCTGTGGCTACTAAATTAGCACTTAAAAAAGCCAATGAAATCCAATAAAAGAAATTGCTCCTTTAGGAGTGATTTTTTTATTTCTATGTTGATAATTGATGAAAGAATTAAACACAAAAGGCATTTTCGGAGGAATATAATGTGGCTATCTATTAAGGATAAGTTAAAATGAATTTGTATTCTTTAAAAAGTTTATTTAAAAAATATGTGATTTGTACAAAAAATAACAATTAAATATTGCTTTTGGATACATTTTTCTTTATGATATACATATATTATTTTATGGAGGTTTTGTATGGAAGCTTTTATTTCTTGGATTAATGGATATTTATGGGGACCACCAATGATTATTCTGTTGTTTGGCTGTCATTTGTTTTTGACATGGAAAACTAAATTTATTCAGCGAAAGATTCCGATGGCAATTAAATTGATGCTATCTAAAGATGACAAGGAAGCCGGGAGCATTTCGCCTTTTGGTGCTTTGGCAACAGCTTTAGCTTCAACTATCGGAACAGGTAATATTATTGGGGTAGGAACAGCTGTCGCTTGTGGTGGACCGGGTTCAATTTTATGGATGTGGCTGATTGGATTCTTCGGTATAGCTACAAAATATGGCGAGTCGTTGTTGGCTTTAAGGTATCGTGTTAAAAAAGCTGATGGCACGTATGCCGGTGGAGCGATGTATATTTTACAAAACGGTCTAAATTATAAAAAAATGGGCATTTTATTTGCTTGGTTAACTGTCTTTTGTTCATTTGGTATAGGCTGTGCAGTTCAGTCTAATGCGATTGCTTCCTTGTTTACTTTAAATTTTAATATTGAACCATGGATTTCCGGTTTAATCATTGCTTTTCTGACCTTTATTGTCATTGTCGGCGGGGTTAAAAGTATTTCAAAAACGTGTGAATATCTTGTGCCGTTGATGTCCTTATTCTATGTTTTAGGTTGTTTCTATATTCTTATTCAATACCGTGCTTTCTTTATTCCGGCAGTTGAAGTGATTATAAGCGCTGCGTTTAACACTAAAGCAGCAGCAGGGGGAGCCTTAGGCTTTACAATTCTCCAAGCTTGTCGTTACGGTATGGCACGTGGCTTATTTTCAAATGAGGCAGGTATGGGGTCAAGTCCGATTGTATCGGCAGCCGCTCAATCAAGAAATTCGGTTAGACAAGCTTTAATTGCTTCAACGGGACCATTCTTTGACACAGTGATTGTTTGTTTGATGACGGGCTTAGTTTTGGTTTGTTCGATGTTGGCAAATAATATCGGTTTTCAATCAACGACAGATGGTAATGCTTTATGTTTAATGGCGTTTTCATCTATTCCTTATGTCGGGAAGGTTATTCTTATTATCGGCATTTTTACCTTTGCTTATTCTACTATTTTAGGTTGGTGCTATTATGGGGAAAGTGCTTTGAGCTACTTGTTTGGCAATAAGCCGATTAAGTATTATCGTATTGCATGGTGTGTAGTCGCATTTTTGGGAGCTGTCAATGGGGTACAACTTGTTTTTGACATTTCCGATACGCTCAATGCTTTGATGGCGATTCCGAATATTATCGCTTTATTATTGTTGTCGAGGGTTATTGTTTTGGAAACAGACTTATTTATCAATGACATTGAAGCCAAAGATCAAAGAGAGGTACCGATTGTTACTAAAGCCATCTATGAAAAATAATTTGTATTTGGTTTATAAAAGGTTAAGTAAGGAAATCTATGGAGATAGGTTTCCTTTGTTTTTGGAAGTAGAAAGATGATAAGTATTAGACATTGATTCAAATGATAATGATAGGTTTTTACTTTTGCCTATTTTTGATTTGTGATAAAATAAATATAATGATGGAGGGGTATAAAATGTTAGAAAAGAAAATAATTCATATAACACCTTTTGGCTTAGATAGAATGTTACATATCTATTTGCCTGATGATTATGCTGAAAGTTGGCAACATTATCCTGTTTTATATATGTTTGATGGTCATAATTTATATAGAGATGAAGATGCGACTTACGGTCATGCTTGGCATATTGATAGTCAGTTTGATGCGCATCAGGTTAAAGCTATCGTCGTCGGATTAGAATGCAATCATGAAGGAAAAGAGCGTTTAAATGAGTTTTGTCCTTATGTTTTAAATGGTAGTCATTTAGGTGATTTAGATGGGCGAGGCCATGTGCTGTTAGAATGGATGAGTACAGAGCTAAAGGATTATGTAGATCGTCATTATCGTACAAATGGTATGAACTATTTAGGTGGTAGTTCAATGGGTGGCTTAATGGCTTTTTATGGTTTGATTGCTTATCCGAAGATATATCAGGGCGCAGCCTGTTTATCAAGCTCTATCATGATTTGTATAAATGAGTTGACACAAGAAATTCGACAAGCTTCTTGTTTAGAAGGTGCTAAAATCTATATGAGCTATGGCAGTGAGGAAGCACGTTCAAAAAAATCGCTAGCTGCCATTGTGAAAAATCATTGTGACATGGCCAAAGATTTAGAGGCGAAAGGGGCTAAAGTGTTCTTTGATATGATTGTTGGTGGCAGCCATAATGAAGCGACATGGGAACATCAAGTTATGGACTTTGCTAAGTATCTAGGTGTTCACAATGATTAACGAGATATTGAGATTAGGCACCTATATGGCAAGCCTGGTAGCTGTCATGGTGGGGTTGTCATGTGTGAATTTTGAAAAATTTATTCTTAAGAATAAAGTCGCTCATTTTTATGTTTTATACGTTGTAATCGTGATGGCTCTGACATATTTAGTTGCCAACTTGTTTTTAGATGTCCTATCAATTAAGATAGGGTGAGGTTATTGAAAGAATTAGGTTTAAAAGTTTTAGTTTTAGTCATGCTATTAAGTTTAGTGGTATTATCGTTTTCTCATCTTCAACCATCGACAACTATTCCGACTCCTAAAAAGGAAGCTCCTAAAGAAATCATGGTCGAGGTCAGTCGTCAGGACAAAAGAATTGATCAAGTACCTTTAGAAGAATATATTGTCGGTGTTGTCAGCGCTGAAATGCCGGCTAGTTTTGAGCTTGAAGCTTTAAAAGCCCAAGCTGTCGCAAGTCGAACTTTCGTAATGTCAAGAAATCTTAAAGTAGATGATACGGTTAGCTCGCAAGTTTACTATGATGAAGCTAGACGGAAAGAAAATTGGGGTGCTGATTTTGCCACTAATGAAGCTAGGATTGAAGAGGCTGTGAATGCGACAGCCGGTGAAGTTTTGATGTATGACGGAAAATATATCAGTGCTTTGTTTTTTTCCAGCTCCAATGGGAAAACTGAGAATAATGAAGATTATTTTGTCAGTGCCCAAGTTCCTTATTTAAAATCGGTTGACTCAAGCTGGGATTTAGCTTACGATGGAACATTTCGTTCTCAAAGCTTTAGCTTAGATGAACTCAATACACTTTTTGGGGTTGAGGCTTTTGAAATCAAAATTTTGAGTTATAAAGATAGCGGACGTGTGGATAGTGTAGATGTATGCGGGACTGTTTATAGCGGACGTGATATTAGAGAGAAGCTAGGACTAGCCAGTAGTGATTTTGATGTGGAAAAAGATGGTGAGAATTATGTTTTTAAAACAGTCGGTCATGGACATGGTGTAGGTATGAGTCAATATGGTGCTAACGGCATGGCCGGTGAGGGATATCAATATGATGAGATCCTAAAACATTATTATCAGGGTGTAAGTATTGAAAAAATCAATGAAAATTGAATAAATTTATTTTAATAGGAAACACTGTTCTTGAGGTGAATAAAATGAAAAATCTAATCAAGTATCGTGTTCCTATTTTATTTGGTAGTGCATTGGTTTTATTTGTCTGTGGGTTAATGCTCATGGAAAATATTATGACAAGTTTAAATGAAGGCTTAAATGAACCGGTTACTACAATTGTATCCACAGATGAAAAAGAAGAAAAGCCTGTGAATACAAAAGAAACAAACGAAGAAAGTCTGTTATCGCCGGTAGCTGAAAGTGTCAGCGTTGTACGCCATTTCTATCATGCAAGTGATGATAGTGATAGACAAAAAGTTTCTATGGACTATTTTGAGGGTGTTTACCGTCCTAGCTTAGGCATTGATTTTGCTGTAGCGAATGGTAATTTCGATGTGCTTGCCAGTCTTAGCGGAACGGTAAAGGAAGTCAAGACAGATCCTTTGTTTGGACAATGTGTAACTATTGAATGTGCAGATGGTTGGCTTTTGATTTATCAAAGTTTATCTAAAGTCAGCGTTGAAACAGGGAAAGCTGTTAAACAAGGTGATTTAATAGGTATTAGCGGTGAAAATGTTTACGAAGCTGATTTAGGTAATCATGTCCATTTTGTTTTAGAAAAAGACGGCATTCAATACGATGCGGAAAATAACTTTAATAAAAAATTATCCGAAATTAAGTAGGAAACATAAAGGGGAATGAATAAGCAGAAATTGTTCACTCTCTTTTTGTTTGACCGAATAGTGATATGTGATATAATATGAAAAAGTGGAGGTGCTGCTATGACAATCGAAATTTTTTGGTCATATCTTTCAACCCTTTGTCTAAGTGCTATTTTAGTGCCTTTTGTGAATAAGGCGGCGTCTGCTTTGGATATTGTGGCAAAAGAAAATCAGCGTACGATTCATCATGGGCGCATCGCTAGAATTGGCGGTATGGCTGTTTATTTAGCTTTTATTATAGGTTCGGCTATTTTTTTGAAAGCTGACAGACAAATCAATGCGATTCTTGTGGGTGGCTTTATTGTTTTTAGTATTGGGTTTTTAGATGATATTTACGATTTGCCACCAAAGGTTAAATTGTTGGCGGAATTTGTAGCGACAACCATCTTAGTTTTTTATGGTGATGTATCTTTAAAACGCTTCTCAATTCCTTTTTTACCCGATATGCAATTTGATTATCTGGCAACTTTAGTCACTTTTATTTGGGTTATCGGTATTACAAATGCCATCAATCTAATTGACGGCTTAGACGGACTTTGTGCCGGTATTTCAACGATTGTGTTAGTTGTGATTGCCTTTACAAGCGTATCTTTTCAGCGTCAAGACATCGCTTCTATTTCTATTTTGTTGGCGGGAGCTATTTGCGGTTTTTTATGTTATAACTTTCACCCGGCGTCGATTTTTATGGGCGATTGCGGTGCGCTGTTTATCGGTTTTATGATTTCCGCGATTTCATTATTAGGCTTTGGTTATAAAAGCTCGGCGTTTTTTACATTGGGTGCTCCTATTGTGATGTTGGCAATTCCGATTATGGATACGATGATTGCTATTTTAAGAAGAAAATTGAAAAAGAAGAAATTCAGTGAGGCTGATAAGGAACATCTCCATCATACCTTAATGTTTAAGTTGGATTTAGGGCAAACAAGAAGTGTCATCATCTTATACATGACAACTATTTTATTTGCCTTGAGTGCTTATTTATACACTTATAATAAACACTTGGGTTTAGGTATTTTCTTAGGCTTGTTTTTGATGTTTGAGATTTTTGTCGAGTACACGGAAATGATCAGTATTCACTATAAACCGCTATTAGCAATTGTAAATATAGTGGTTCGCTCTACTAAGTTGCCTGCCTTTTCGGGTCAACGAGCAAGAATGAAACAAAGAGCTTTACAGAAAAAGCAAGCTCAGCAAAAAAGCGATGATGCACTGATCAATATAGAAAAGGAGAGGTTAATCATGAAAAATAAGAAGCAGAAAAATATTATGGTTTTTATTACTGTGGCACTAGCGATTGCGGTAGGGGTAATTTCTGGTTACTTCTTTTTGAAAGGTAATGAAGAAAAGCCGGGAAAAGTACCACCGGTTCAACAGAAAGAAGATGTCATGTCATATCCTCGCAGTGATGAAGAAACAGATTTAATGGAAGATATTTATGATAATCTTTTATTAGCCATCGAAGCGAAAGATGATGCAAAAATTCAAGAATATGTAGCCGCTTATTTTGTCGCAGACTTTTTTACTTGGACAAACAAAAGCGGACGGGAAGATGTGGGTGGATTAACTTATGTTTTACCTGATGCTCGTATAGATTTCGGAAAATATGCGACAAATTATTACTATGTTAACTTCGATGAACATCTTGAAACTTATGGACAGAAGGGTTTACCTGAAGTAGAGAGCTATACAGTTGAAAGTGTTGGGGCTTCTGACTTTGTATATGAAAAAACAGGGAGCAGTGATAGTTATGATGTAAGTTTAAAGCTTCAATATGTTTCCAATACCAATGGAATGCCGACAGATGAGCTGATGTCAAAATGTACAGTGACTTTGTTGAAAGAAGAGGATGTATATTACGTTGTGGGTGTGGATTACACGGATATTGATTCTCAAGTATCCGATGACTATACTTATTAGTAAATGATAATGGTTCTTGCTTTTCATAAAGCAGAACCTTTTTTATCAATTTGATAAATTGAAACTTTTGTGATGGGCTATCGTGGAAATTGATATTGATGATGGTAAATATTGAATGTAAGGTCATCATAGATTAGAATAAAAGTAATCAAGATGCGTGGTATTATAATGGATATTGATTAGAAAAATAGTAAGGTAATATCAAAAATTAAAGTTTTATTTGAATATTTCAAAAAAATATGATATGATAGCTACGCATAAATGAATGATAACGCAAAAAGCGGTTACTATAAGAAGGAGGTTTACAAAAGATGTTGGACATTTTAATGGTTATTGTATGTTTAGCTATTATTGTTTTATCCTTGTTACAAAGCGGGAAGTCAGAAGGGTTAGTAAGTGCCTTGACAGGACAAAACTCTTCATTATTTAATCAAACTAAAGAAAGAGGACCTGAGGTAATTCTTTCAAGAATTACGATGGGGTTAGCGATTGCTTTCTTTGTTTTGGCTTTGATGATAAGAATCGGATAATTCAATAGGGCTAAGTAAGCCCTATTTTTATTTTGTGTTAAGATAAAGGAGAGTGAGAAAATGGAAGACTTGAAAAAAGAGATATTGACTTTATTAGGTCAATCAGATTATACTCCGCTGGATTTAGCCGGGTTACAAAAACACTTTCACCAAGAAAACAGTATTGCGTTTATGAAGATTTTAGTGGCATTGGAAGAGGAGCAACAAATTATGCGTTCTTCCACAAATAAATATCATCTACCAAGTCATTTGTCAGTTTTTAAAGGGCAAGTGGCAATGCATAAAAAAGGCTTTGCTTTTGTTAAGTTATTGGAAAATGATGAAGAGGTTTATGTCAGTCAAGATCATACGAACGGTGCATATCATGATGATATTGTAATGGTTAAAATTATTTCGGAATCTTCCGGGGATAATTCGGAAGGTGAAATTGTCAAGATTGTGGAAAGAGGCATGAAAAGAGCTGTTGGTTTATTTTGCCGTCAAGGTAAGAAACTGTACGTTTCCAGTGATGATGCAAAATATCCTAAAAGAATTGATATAGATGAAAATCATACGTTAGGCGCTATGCCAGGACATAAGGTTGTCGTTGATATTACAGATTATCAACCTAGAGTAAAAGGGGTTGTTGCTAAGATTATCGGGCATAAAAATGATCCCGGGGTAGATATTTTATCTTTAATCGAACGCTATGATGTCGATGTAGAATTTAATCAGAACGTCTATCAGGAAATTGAAGATATGCCTGATGTTATCTTAGAACATGAGTTAGTGGGGCGACGTGATTTTAGAAATTGGCAGATTGCAACAATAGATGGTGATGATGCCAAGGATTTAGATGATGCGATTTCGATTCGCAAAGATGAGAAAGGACATTATCATTTAGGTGTTCATATTGCGGATGTTTCGCATTATGTTCAAGAAGGAACGGCTTTGGATAGAGAAGCTGTGGCAAGGGGGACTTCGATTTATTTAGTTGACCGAGTGATTCCGATGTTGCCTCATAAGCTGTCTAATGGGATTTGTTCATTAAATCCGCTTGTAGACCGTTTGACTGTTTCTTGTTTAATGGAAATAGATGCAAAAGGGAATGTGGTTAATCATGAGATTGTCCCTAGTGTCATCAATTCTAAACATCGTATGACATATCGTGAAGCTAATCAAGTTTTAAGTCGTGGAAAGTTTCCTCAAAGTTATGCGCCTTTCATTGATTTTTTGGATACAGCCAATGAGTTGGCTCATATTTTAAGAAAGAAAAGAGATGCTAGGGGAGCTATTGATTTTGATGCCAGAGAAGCTAAAATTGTTTTAGATGAAAAAGGTAAAGTTGCCGATATTGTTCTAAGACAACGAGGTGAGGCTGAAAAATTGATTGAAGAAATGATGCTAGTGGCAAATGAAACTGTTGCTGAGCATATGAGATGGTTAGAGTTGCCTTATATTTATCGTGTTCATGAAAAGCCGTTATTGAAAAAATTACAGAAATTGATGACAACACTTGGACCTTTGGGTTATCATTTGCATGGTTCGTTAGTCGATATTCACCCAAATGCTTTAGCTAGTCTTTTAGCTCAAAGTGAAGATACACCGGAGCATTCCTTAGTTTCAACCATGACTTTAAGATGTATGCAAAAGGCTAAATATAGTCATGAATGTTTAGGACACTTTGGTTTGGCAGATGAATACTACACCCATTTTACATCACCGATTCGCCGTTACCCTGATTTATTAGGGCATCGTTTACTTCACTTGTTTTTGTTTGAAGGGAAAACATCAGCTGATATTGTGGATAAATATGAGCAGAAAGTTCCTGTTTTAGCGGAAAGTTCATCTAATGCCGAGATGATTGCGGTCGACTTGGAAAGAGATGTAGATGATATGAAGAAAGCGGAGTATATGGCTAATCATATCGGAGAAACCTTTGAAGGCATTATTTCGTCAGTAACACATTTTGGTTTCTTTGTGGAATTAGAGAATACGGTTGAAGGTTTAGTCCATATAAGTGAGCTAAAAGATGATTATTATCATTTTGATGAGTTTAAGAATCGTTTGATCGGTGAACGAGGAAATCAAAGCTATGGCTTATTAGAGCCTGTCAAGATTAAAGTTATTAACGTGAATAAAGTTGAGGGAACGATTGATTTTGGTGTTGTTTCAAGTTCTAAACCCAAAGTAAAAAAAGTTCAAAATAGACATGATAATCCTTTTGATAAGTATTATAATAAGGATAGAAAGAACAATAAACCGAAAGGTCAACGTAGAAGTCAAAATCGCAATAAGTTTAGACAAAGCAAAAAGAGGTGATGAGGGTGAAAGTTGTTGCACAAAATAAAAAAGCCTATCATGACTATTTTATTGAAGATACTTATGAGGCCGGCATTGAATTAAAAGGAACAGAGATTAAGTCTATTCGTAAGGGGAGTGCTAACTTGCGCGATAGTTATATTCGTATCAAAGATGGCGAGGCTTATGTGGAAGGAATGCATATTGCCCCTTATGAACAAGGTAATATTTTCAATCATGATCCTTTGCGGACTAGAAAACTTTTGTTGCATCGAAAAGAAATCGTTAAGTTGCAAAAGGAAATTCAAGAAGCCGGTATGACTTTAGTACCGACTAAACTATACTTTGGTAACGGCAGTAAACTGAAAATTGAAGTTGGAGTTGCTAAAGGGAAGAAGCTCTATGATAAACGCCAGGATTTAAAAGCTAAAGATGCAAAAAGAGATATTGAAAAAGCACTAAAAGATATGTATTGATTATCTTTTTGTGCTATAATACAGAAGGTAACTTCTGTTATTTGGGGGCGTCTTGGATTCGACAGGGATTGATCTGACTTTAGCTGCAGTCGAAGGTACGCGTTAAGTACACAAAAAAATAACTGGAAACAGAACAAATTACGCTTTTGCCTAATTAAGTCGACGTAGACTTTGGCAAACGTTCTCCTGAAATGCTCCTATGGTTTTAGAGAGAACGTCATACACATGGGATAGGCATACGGCAAGTCTGGGGTCGTGTGATGAAAACTAACAGAATCGCTCTGTGGAAAAGCGCTCGTTGATTGTAGCAGAGTTAAATGATTCAATGAGCTAAACTGTAGATGCTTTAGGGAGATGGTTTTTGGACAGGGGTTCGATTCCCCTCGCCTCCACCATAAGAATTGACTCGAACTCCTTGAGAAATAAGGGAATGTTCGTTTACATAAATAACCTCATTGGTGAGAGCCAATGAGGTTTTGCTATATATTAGAGGAGGAATGAAAAAAATGAAAATTTCAAACGATTTTAAAGATAAGCTAGAATCAACGATAAGGAATAAAAATACTAAATATACTTATATTCCAGGGCAACTAATACAGTGCAAGGGAACAAATATGAGTTGGGATTGCGACTCAATGGTAATAATGGACCTAGAAGTCATTATTCAAGAAAACGATAAATAGTAATTTATTGAATGTTGAAATGCATTGCTTGTAGCAACGAAACGTTCATAATACACTTAACTTGATGAAAGGAGGAAATGTAATATGTTAAAAGATAATTTAAAAACACTAAGAAAGAACAAAGGACTTTCACAAGAAGAATTAAGTGTTAAATTAAATGTTGTTAGACAAACAATTTCAAAATGGGAATCAGGAGTTTCCCAAAGTTAAAGATACCACATCAATCCCACGCGGACTTTTGCTCAACCGATACAGCCGGAGGGCTGGATAACAAGAAAAGGCGGTATGCGCCCCGTGGAGGGGTAGCGTACCGCCTTTTCTTGTGGGGGTTTCCAAAGGGGGCAACGCCCCCATTTGGCACACGACTTTGCGAAGCAAAGTGTAGTGTGTTATACGCTCTGTCGGCGTTGCCGTGAAAATGCCGTTGCCGCCGGGGAGGGCAAGGGCATTTGAAGCGGCAGGAAAACAGGGCTGTGCTTGCGTGGCGTGGAGCCGCAAGCGCAGGTCTGGACTCATCAGCAGACAGGGCGTATATGAAAGCCCCAGTTCCTCGTCCTACGCTCCAACTTGTGGACAAAGTGTCCCGAAGTTGTGGCCACACTCCCGGAAAAGTAGCAGGACAACGGGCAACCGTCAAGGCTGAAATGAACGGGTTTACACCCGGCCTTGACCTCCGCCCGCTGTCCCGCTGGATGGGTGGACAAGGCGGCCAATCCCTCAAAGTGCTTGGCCGCTCTCTTTCTGATTTTGAGGTATTCAGTTTTTCAAAATTGAATAATCAAAATAAATTTTTTCGATTGAAAAAATTTTATTTGTTATCATCTTCAATGCCATATTTTTTCTTTTGCCGAATCACATAATTACTGATTTTTTCATCATATAGTGGATACTGGTAATCCAACTGGCATGCCACTTCTGACGAAACCTCCCGGAACAATGCCATACATTGTTCAAAGGATTCCCACATATGGGGATAGGAATCCATATTATAAGTGGACATAAGTCGTTCCCACAATTCCTCTGGGACATATTGCTTCATAAATTTATAGTTTTTTCCCAAACTGAAATGAAATCCCTGTTTGATACCAATCAGCCAGGAAATCATGCGAAGCAATTCTTTTCGTACTATATCATTCATATGGTCAATAGCAAAAAGAATTTCTTTGCGGCATAAGCCCTTTACTACATATGTTGTAGTATTCCAAAATTCATTACAGCAATCGTCAAACATTCTTTGAGTAGGCTTCTGCAAGTGGTAGTCTATATCCGTTGGTATTGGCGGCTTTACGATACGGTTGTCTTTATCCAACAGTAACTTTACCAGTTTATCCCATGTAAAATACTCGTCTATCAGTTCCAGCGGCAGCAAAGTTAAATCTATCTTAACATCATCAGTAAACAGCATTAAATATGAAAATCCCTTTTCTACAGCTGGAAATAATTCCATATCTTCCGGCTTTTGCAGAATCAACCTTTCACCAAATATATCTAGCCATTTATCATCACTTGTGAAGCTGTCCATATCCGTAACAAAAAAAGTAATATCAAAATCCTGAAAATCATCAGGCGGAATATTTGTATTTGTTCTAGATCCTTCCAAAGTAACCATGCGAATGCGTTTGTCTGTTTTTGCAAAATTCAAAACAATATCATAAACTTCCTTTTCTGATCTCATTTTTATCTCCTCCAATTATTGAAATAGGTGTGAAGCCATTTTAGGGCTTTCCCGCCTTGATTACCCTTTAGCAAAGACGGGCGGGACTGTCAACGGCGGCGCATGAAATGCGCCGTTCATCTTGACCGTTGACTGGCTCGGCTGGCTTTGCTATCTTCCTGACAAATGGGAATGTCTAAGATAGTAAAGACGTCCCACATGCAACTCTTTCTTTTATTGCGGAAACCGTATCTTTAATTGTGAATGTAGTTGTGTCTATGACATTTGATTCATATACTCCCAAACCGGAAAATTGCTCCCACATTGTTTCCACTAATTCAATATTTGTTTTTCTATCTAATTTTGAGCGTTCCACAGCTCGCTTCATAGTTTCTTTTTTACTCGCTCTTAATACAATATAGTGTACCTCGTAATCTTCTTGGGCAAGAGCTTTCCATGGCTCCAAAAACCATGGCCCGACAATCCCATCTACAATTACATCATATCCGCCACGAGCATATCGCTTTGCAGCTTCTAAAAAGGCTTCAATGACAACCAGATTTTGCTCGTTGGATTCTGGCAAATGTGGTGGTATTGCGCCTTTGCTTAAGTAATGAAAAAAGTCATCGGTGTGCATATGCACTGATTTATCCATATCTGATTCCTTTGCGACAATTGACGCAGTTGTTGTTTTTCCTGTCCCCGGTGAGCCTGTAATCACAATAATTCTTCCTTGATTCATCTGTATTTTCCCTCACAATTCAAATTTATCACTTTGTTCCTGCCTGCTCAATCATCTTCTTCGCAAACTGCTGGAACATTTCAACAGTTTCTTTATCCATCGGTGTAAGCTGTCCGATCTGTCCAGCTATCATCGCCGTTACATCGTCAATGGAAAGTGGTTTTTGTTTCTGTTCCGCCAGTGCGTCCCGCATGGCTTGGAACATAGCGGCGGTCACAGCTTCTCCCGGCTGTTCCCCG
>CAJUOR010000014.1 GCA_910588165.1 uncultured Thomasclavelia sp. | reverse complement strand
AATTTTCGCATCAATTCTATATCCGGATTATAAAATGTTTATGCGAGAATAGATTGCAGTTACGAATTTGCTTCTCATAATACCCGTAAATCTATTATCGTAACCGCTTTCTATAATTTAATTATATCTTTAAAAAATGCTGAAATCAAGGCACTTTTTTTTGACACCTTGTTTCTTGGCTATTCCGCCTTTTTCGAGGTAAAATTACATGCAGTTTTCAAACAGAAAAAGTCGCTTATAATCAACGAAAAGTGATTTCAGGGTTAAATGAGGGGCTTAATTTAGGGCTTATTTAGGCTTTTTAACAAAAAATTACATGTCAAAATTCAACCTTGTTTCTTAGCTTAAATTCCGCAAAAATCATTAAAAAGCTGTTTTTCTTGGAAACTTCTCATAAGTTAAGTGACTATTATGAAAGCATTATTTTCAACCATATTGCACAAGGATATGTACTTTTACATGACTATGAGAGCTTATGAAATAGCAAGGATGTAAATTAAACATTCTTTCTCTTTACGCATAGAAAAGCGGTGATACTTAAAGAGAAAACAAAAAGGTTTGACCTCTAATCTTTAGAGAAACCAAACCTTTTAAAATATTTTTTAAATCATTGACTTTTGTTTTATGCTCTTTTCTTTCTTTTTCTAATTCCTCAGTTTTTCAGCAATACCTTTAATTAAATAGTCAACATCAAATCTGCTTTCCTCTAACTAGACCTACTGCTATCACATAAGAAAGGAAATTGTGATTTTTTTGGAATAGATTTACCTGACCTACTTCAATAATAAATCCGTTTTAACCTTTCTCATCATATACATTTTAGCATCTTTAACCATGCGTATTAAATCCTCTAAAGCATCTATATAGCCTTCTTCAAATCTTTCATTTTTACTTTTCTTTCTTTTTTTCCGCGCCTTCAAATCATGGCGCAAAATCTTTTCAAAGCCAATTACTTGTTTTTTTTCTATCTCCATCTGAGCAAAATAAGTTCTTAAAGCTTCTTGATGTCCGTCCTTATAAGACCCACGTTTCCACATATCATAACGAACCATGGCAAGTTCATTTTGGATAAAAGTAAAACTATCCTTAACCTTATCAGGTTTGGCAAACCCCGACTTTTCAGCTTCCGGTCCCATGTATTTAAGTGCTGTATCCATTCCTTTATTGATTAAATCAGTCAAATTATTATAACCATTCTTATACAAGGAATCGTTGACTTCTTCCTTCATTTTTTGCGTAAAATCAGTAAAAAAATCACTGTTTTCTTTTTTATGTATTCTTTGAGCAAATTCCTCAACAGATTCATTGCTATTCAAGTCGTTAGAAATCTCATTGAAGAAACCCTCTAAAAAATCATCATTTTTATTTTTAGCCATTCTTCACGCCTCCTAACGTCCCTTCTTGAACTAAGCCATCTCTTTTCAAGACAGCCTCTAATACCGTAATATCACTAGACATATTTAAAACATCTTCCGCAATCAGACTAGCCATTAAAGTTTTTAAAGCTTCATTAACTAAAAGAATAGCCTTCTCTAATTTAGTTTCCATTACGACAATTTCACTATCCGTTGCCTGTTTATCTTTCAAAACTTGATATTGAGCTAAAATATTCGTTAATAACGGTAAATACTGTTGATATAATTTACGTAAACGCGGTGTGATTTGCGGATACTTCAATTCTAAGGTTTCGATTTGTTCTAATAGTTCGACACCCTCTTTCAATCCGGCGACAATTGCAGGATTTTGAAATAAAGGCATATATCGTCTAATTTCTAAACCATAGTAGTCTGCTTTCCTATCTTTTTCCAAACGATCATCAATGCCATTGTGATTTTCATCAACCACATTTCCAAAGCGACTGACTTCTTCTATTTTGGCTTCTAACTTAGCGTAAGTATCTTCAAAAGATGAAGCTTTCATAAAATCATCAATTGTGCCGCATAATTCTCCGTCATAGTAAACTCGCGCTTCCCCAAAATCATCTAGCACTTCATTTCTTTGAATTGAAACACGCTTACTGATTTGTAAAAAACGATATTTCTCTAAATATTGATTTAATCCCACTGTTAATGCCAATCTTCTTTGACGATTCTTCTTATTTTTCGACATCTTCATTAGTAGTCCGACTATTAAAGTTCCTAAGCCGACACCCCCAATCCCAAATAACAAAAAATTCATTTCCAACACCCCCACAAGAAGCACGATAGCCCACAATAAAGTCAAGATGGCCGCTTTCATATTGAATGCCCCCTTACATTTCCCCATTATAACATAACCTTATTTTGATGTACATTTATTCTTAAAAAGTTGCAATGGAAGCCTCTTTTATAAGGAAACACCTTTATCATGCAAATAATTTGTTCCCCACAGCTCCAAAGATTTAATAATAGGCCGCATACTTTCCCCTAATTCGGAAAGTGCATATTCAACTTTAGGCGGTATTTCTTGATAAACTGTGCGAATAATAATGCCATCACTCTCCATGGAACGTAAATTCTCAGTTAAAACCTTTTGACTGATACCATCAATTGATTTATGCAACTCATTGAAACGCCAAGGACGAACCAATAAATTACGTAATATCAATAATTTCCATTTATTGCCAATCAATGCAACAGTAGTAGCTACCGGGCAAGTAGGTAATTCATCTTTTGTTTTCATTTTCATACCTCCTATTGCTTTCTATTATATAACATCGTTACAAAAATGTATATAACTTACCAAAAAGTGCGTACTTTACAGAATAAAAATTATCATTTATCATGAAATTGTAAAAAAAAATTTATGAAGAAAAGGAGATTAAGAGAATGACATTATTAGACTTAATGAAAACAAGACGCTCAATTCGTAAGTACGCAAAACAAAAAGTAGAAGATGAAAAGTTAGAAAAAATTATGGAAGCCGGTCTTTATGCCCCTAATCCCGGCGGAAGACAAGGGACAAAGATTATTATTTTAGATGATCCGGATTTAATCCATCAGATTGGTATTATGAATGCCAATGCCGAAAATAGAAATTGGGGAGGACTTGGTGTATCTAGCGATCAGCCCTCTATTATTGATGATTTAAGTATTAAAAGCGGTTTTTACAAATGCCCGGCTTTAGGTATCATCTGTGTAAAGAAAGAAAATAAAGATCAAGTCAATACTATTGGGTCAGCATTTATCTGTGCTCAAAATATGGTTTTAGAAGCTTATGATTTAGGCATATCCAGTTGTATTGTCGGTCGAGCTGAAGCTACCTATCGTCAAGAAGCATTCCAAAAAATTTGGAAGACTTGGCAAATTGATGAGGCCTATATGCCAATGGTCTTTGTTTGTTTAGGCTATATCGAAGGCAATTATCCTCAAATTAAACCAAGAAATGAAGGTCGTGCTATCTATATCCACACCAAAGCACAATAAAAGAAGCACTCCATTATATTTATATCTTTACCCATTGAAGACTTTTTGTTATCATAAAAGGCCGAAAGGGGAGAAAATATAATGAATAATTCTTATTTTGATGGTGGTTTACTGCAATTAATCGGCTATCGGATTCTTGGTTTCTTAGTAACGTTTTTAACTTTAGGCATTTGTGCTCCATGGGCTATCTGCTTAGTTTATAATTGGGAAACCAAACATACTGTTATTAACGGTCAAAGATTGCATTTTAACGGTACAGCTGTAGGGCTATTTGGCAACTGGATCAAATGGTTGCTTTTAACAATCGTAACACTTGGTATCTATAGTTTTTGGTTAAGCATTGCCCTTAAAAAATGGAAAACTAAACATACACATTTTATGTAACAAGCCTAAAAGGGATATGTCTGTATGGACATATCCCTTTGTCATAAATATAAAAACTTTCTTTTAGCTTCACTACTTTAAGCTACTACACCTTTACTTCTTTTGCTATTTCCAAATAGTAAAGATATGCCTCGATTTGATGATGAGGGTAAATATTGCTTAAAGCTTCTTTATATAACGTTAATTGCTGTTCATGGCGTTTAATCAAAGCCTCATCACTTGCATTGGCAGAAACGCGATCGGTTTTATAGTCGATGACAACGACCTTATCTTGAAATAAACACAAGACGTCCATTGTTCCATGCACTAACAAACCGCCCTTTAAACAACAGAAAGGCTGTTCCTTAAAGCATTGCTTGGCTTCCTGCATCATTTTAAAACATTGGCTTTCTCTAAAGGCCTCAAACCTAGGCAAATAACTTTCCAAAACAGTTAACTCTTCAAACGTGTAACGCCCTTTGTCAGCCAACATTGTCAAACATTCCTTGATTGAAGCATTTGAATCTAAAGGTATATATTCCATAAACTCATGGACTAAAGTGCCGATAGTTGCAGCATCAAACTCTGTTTGTCGTAAGGTTTTTGTAGCGGTTGCCCCATAACCGTCATGGCGTGATAAAGCTGTAACCGCCATACTTTTAGGTGCTTGGATATCTTCTTGATAAGCATAATCATCCACTTTAAATCTTTCTTCTACAATATGATTTCTAACCTCTCCTATTGTTTGTTGCGGTATATCTAAAATCTCTTCATGACTATACCAAGCTAATGTAAAGCGACTTTGCCTTGTATTTTCCATTGCCTTAGCATAATCGTAAGGCAAACATTGAGTTAAATCAGTCAGTTCTTCCCAATCTAAAATTTTAAAAATATCCGGATGACGTAAGACACTAGGAACTAGCCAATCCAAATAACAAGAAGCCTGACGTAACTGACGATTTAAAATCCAACCGTCATTATCTTGCTTTTCCGGCATTTGTTGTGTTTGATGGGCTAAAACACCAGCAACATAACGGTCTTTCTGTTCATGGCTCATAGTTCCTGTCAAAATCAGCTTTCGACTGGCACGAGTCAAAGCTACATAATAAATCCGCATTTCCTCACTGATACTATCCTTTGTCATTATACGGGATAGGAGTGCCCAAAAAGGATTTTCGTATTCTACCACTACTTTTTGATAAGTCATCTTTTCGTTAAACAAACTAGAAGGTAAATCCTTTTGTAGACGCGGTTTAATAGCCATGGATAAATTCTTATCAAAGATTAGACGCTGTTTTGAATCTTGAAGATTAAACTTTTTATCATGCATAGCCACAAAAACGACCGGAAATTCCAAGCCTTTAGATTTATGGATTGTCATAAAGACAACTGCCTCTTGATTTTTTGGCATAACTGCCGGCACATCTTGACTTGAGCCTAGATTTTCAAAATACTCTACCCAGCTTGCAATATCGTGAATACTATTTTCTTGTAAATGAATTTTCTCTTTCAACAATAAGAGATTTTGGTATCTTTGCATTCCGTTTTTCATGCCTAAAACGCGCTTTAGATAACCGCTTTTTGTAAAGAAGTATTCATGCCAAAAGGAGAATGGCTGATGGCTTAACTGCTCTTTTAAATCTAAAAAGGTTTCAATAAAGCTCTGATATTTTTCATCTGTATATAAACTTTCATATAAACTTTTTTGAGGTTGTTTTAATTTGGCAATTTGCTCATCACTAAAATAGCTGAAATCAAAAGGCGCTCTTAAAACACTGTACATCGCCATATCATCATAAGGATTCATAAAAGCTTTGTAGACATTTTGCATCTGTCTAATCTCCATGGTATTCAACCACCCTTTAGATAAAACAATGGTCGTAGGTATATGCAAACGGTCAAAAACTTTTTTATAGACAATAAAATGTGTCGTTTGACGCATGAGAACAGCTATATCACTATAGTTTAAAGACTTACCGTCTAGCCCTTTCTGCTTTAACTCTAAAATGCGTTTTCCTATCATGTAAGCCTCATATTCGGCATCTTCTAAATCTTGGGGCTTATCTGAATCACTATCTACTAATAAAATCTCTGTATAATCATCTTTAGCTTGAGCCATACGCCTTAAAGCACGACTTTTTACATCTTCATATTCCGATGTATTCTTTGCCCCTTCTTTACGCAAAAAATCATAGTTAAGCTGCGCACTTTTATCACGATAATATTCCAGCGAGCCGATATGGCTATCCATAATCTGATTAAAAATAAAGTTGATACTGTCTAAAACAACTTTACTAGAACGATAATTAAAACCTAAATCGACCCGTAATGCCTTTGGCATGGTCGGATAATTGTCATATTTTTCTTTAAAAATATCCGGATCGGCTTGTCTAAAGCGGTAAATCGACTGTTTCATATCCCCAACCATAAATCTCGGTACCTGTTTTACTGTCGCATTCGCAATCAATGAAACAATGTTTTCCTGAACCATATTAGTATCTTGATATTCATCGACCATAATTTCATACAACTGTTCGTTTAAACTTCTTGCAACAGGCAAATCACTTTGTAAAAGACGTGTCGCATAACGCTCCAAATCATTAAAGTCCAATACATTTTGTTGCATTTTCAATTGGTTATATGTCTTTTCTAAACCTTCTAACAAAGTTACAAGCATTTGAATGGTTTGAAGTGCCACTTGATGCACCATCATCGTATTTTCACCATCTGAATCGACTAAGGCTTCATAAACATCTTTAAATTGATTAGTCAAAGCACCTTTTTTACCTGAAAACTGAGATTTATAGCTCGCTGTCATTTCATCTAAATCTTTCCAAGGAATATTGTAGCTTGCCTCGGGCTTTTGAATTGCCCAAACATTCAAATCCTTCAACGTTTTTTCCGGCTGAAGATTTTCTAATAAGTTTGTATAATATTGTTTTAAAACTTCATAAGGTACACCCTTTTTAGCAGCCGAAGCACTTTGAGATAAGGGTCGTTCATAAAAAGGGGTAATCCCATGACGCATACAAAAATATTTTAAATCTTCTAAACTAGCCAAAGTTACGGTTACAGTATCTCTTAAAACCTTTTGCAGCTCTGGATAAAAGCACCACTCACTCAAGTCTTTCTCTTTTTCCGATATCAAAAAAGCATAAATCTCATCATTCATTTTAGCAAGGAAAGCCTCTTTATCTCCTAGAGATTGGAACACTTTATAAAGGTTTAAAAGTACTTCTTCCAAATCCTCACGCTTTGGATAATAGATGGTTCTAAAATTTCTAAATGCTTCATTTTCCAAAGCCTTATCTAATGTCAAAGTCAAGGCTTCTTTTAATAATTGCTCCTGATCGCTTAAAATTTCATAACCGTTTTTGACCCCCACAAGATAACCGTAACGGTCAATCAATTGATTACAAAAGCCATGAAAATTTGTGATAAATGCATAAGACATCTCGGCTTTCTGTTTTTCAAGATGCACCTTGAGTTTGCCATCAGCTTGCAATATTTCTTCCTCTAACATACCGACCAAACGCTGTTTCATTTCTTGAGCAGCAGCTTGTGTAAAAGTTAAAACAAGAAATGCTTCAATCGAAACACCTTCTTTTAAAAGGGCGAGAATACGGCTGACTAAAATCTTGGTTTTCCCTGAGCCTGCCGGCGCCGAAACTAAAATATTTCTGTTTCTGGCATCGATCGCTTCTTGTTGCTTTTCATTTAATGAACTCACTTGACTCATCGCCACTCTCTCCTTTCAAAAGATTTTCTATTTCTTCCTTTGAATAAACGCTGATTTCTCTTTGTTCATGGTAAAACGGATCTTTTAAACAAATATTTTGATAGTCACAATATTGACATGGTGAAACCTTCATATCTAAAGCACTATCTTTACTTCCGGCAGGATAAATCGCAATCTCACCTTGTTCAAAACAGCGATCAACTAAGCCATGAAGATATTGGAAGATTTCTTTTAAAAGGCAATCCCATTGACTACTCGTCAATAAGTTACCACTGTACGCATCTTTACTTTTCACATAACGAATATTGGCAATTTGACTTTGCGTATAATTACAGTCAATCGCATGCATCACATCATGCTTTTCTTCTTCAAGGACATACCCTTCCATTTTATATTCCGCAATAAAATCTTCGGCGCTTGTCGCATCTAAATTCATGCGTCCTTTAGATGTTAATTTGCGATTGCCGGTATTGAAATAAAGTACAGCCCCTTTATCTAGGTTGTATTTTTGACTTAATAATTCTAAATACACTAACATTTGGATATTAAAACCTTGCATCGCTAAGCCTAATTCCAACTTCTTTTGTGAAGATTTATAATCAAGTATTTTTAAATAATTCTTGTAGACATCTGCTCTGTCAATTCTTCCTATATAAGTGACTTCATCTTTGGTCGCATGAATCGGGTGTTCATGATAGGCTAATGTAAACTCACCTTGGGCTAAGTGGTGCAACAGAATTTTAAGTGTATTTAAAAACTGAATCTGAAAAGCTTCATACAAATATTTTTCTTCAGCTGTTTCAGGGATAAATGCCTTTTCTTTAAGTAAAGCCTGCATCAGTTTAGCTAACCGTTCATCTAAACTACCTTGAGATGATAACCCCAAGTCTTTTTCCTGCTTCATTAGACGCTCCATAAAATCTAACCCAAATAGACTAGAACAATTATCTAATAAATCGTGCATTAAGTTTCCAAAACGTTGACGTGTTGCCATAGCTGACTTGCTAGGGTACAGTCTTAACCCATAACTGACAAAATGACGGAAAGGGCATTGATTAAAGTTCTCTAATTCACTTGGAGAAACTTGTTGATGTCCACGTTTAGCGTAAAGCTGTTTGGCAAAATCAGAAGGCAAGGCCTGAGGCTGAGCCAGGCTTGCTTCAAAATCCGCTAATATCTTATCTTCTTCATTGATGACTAAATCAGGAAGAGGATAAATAGGACAACGGCGTAAGCCTTTAAGTTGAAGCAAATGCATCAATAATAAAGATGATAAACATTCAGTTCCGTCTAGGCTATCAAAATGACATGAAGCCACAAAATGCTTAGCAGTCAGTAAAATATGTTTAACTAAGTCCCATTCAAATTCATTTTGTCTATCTAGTGGAGTTCTACCTTGATAAAAATGTCTTAGCTCACTATTCAATAAAAGTCCTCCATCACTGACTTTCGTCGGATAAACATCTTCGTTTAAACCACATAAAAAGACATATTCAAAACGCTTCGCCAAAATAGGGCGATGATAAGTTAAAAGCTGAATACGATCCATGCCGTCATTCACCACATAAGGATTGATGTTTAACAGTAAAGGAACAATTAACGCAAACGCTTTTAAATCTAAATCCAACGGTAAATCTTCACACGCAACAAGCAAGATATCAGCAACAACCTCTTTTAATAAACTTAAATATTGACTAGGCTTTGCTTCTTGCCACTTCGCTTGCCATAAAGCGAAATCTTCTTCATTTAAAGGCGTCAGCTTTCTAGCCTTATCTAAACTGTTTTGATTTTCAGTATAGAGATAATCTAGCCAACTATTTAAAAAAGCCAAGTCTTTTTCTTGCGTTTCAACGCACTCATATGTACAAGGATACGGACAATACGCTACAAAATCGTAGAGTAACTCTGTGTTGGGGAAATAAACAGCTATATCCTGATACCTTGTTTTCTGCTTCAATGCCTTAGATATTTCTTCAATAATCAATAGATACTCTTGATGAACAAACTGCACTTGATAAATATCCAAAGGAAGACAAGGATTAGCTTCAACTTTTGGTTGATGATAATTTTTATCTAAAAAGCTTGCCATTTCTGTTTCAGGTTCAAGACATTGATTATCTAAACTAATGGTATTCCCGGCTTTTAAAAACATGGACCAAGAACGTGAATAAGGACGGTGCGTAAAATCAACATAGCGTGTTTTAGGATCTAAGTAACTCACTAGGCTTTGCAACAGCTCACTTTCAAACAATGCCTTACCCTTGATGTTGCAAAAGAAGGCATACATCATTTTTAATTCCTGCCATTTTAAAGATGAAAGTTCATCAAAAGGAACGTCTAAATTCAAATCAATATCAGCCATTTTCTCAAACGTATGAAGTAAACTTGTCAACAGATTTCCATCAATTGTCAAGCCTTTAAAATAATGTAACCCCGGCATCTCTAATGTTTGTTTGACAGCAACCAGCCCTTCGGCTTGGGACAGTAAATGCACATCAAACATTTGTGCTTTGGCTAACAGCTGTTTCAAATAGAAAGAAGGTGTTATCACTTGAATATGAAAAAAAGCCTTCTTGGTTTTTAAGAGTTGTCTTTCAATCAGCAGTTTCTCATCATCGGTCGCAAAAATCACCGTTGGCTTTGTATCTTGTATATACGTCTGTAACATCAAAGCTAAATATTCTTGTGTAAACTTCATCTAAACACCTCCATTTGTAAGAAGCGACACCTTGCATCGCTTCTATTTAACCACTACCTCACGAATACCCGAAAGCACTAAACTGATTGTGCCATCTTCATTATATTTCTTTTCAATATGATTTTGTTCAAGATAATCTTGCACATCTAATACAATTTCCATGCCTGTATCTGTAATGACCTTACATTTAGCCATTCGTTCAACACCATCAACTACGCTGACTACATCGCTTTCTTGAACCCCTAAATCTTTCATAATATCCAAGCACTCCTCTTGAGCACCATAGTCCTTCTCTAAAATCTTAGAAGCAATTTCTAACGGTTTGACTTCACGATTTTCCAATACGCATTCACTTAAGGCTTGTTTAATCAAGACCGGTGCTTCAAATTCATTGACATGATACTGCTGTTCAACACTGGATACCGCTTTTTGCATAATGCGTATTTTTTCTTTATCGGTCATTTTAGGTTGACCTTTCAAATATTGTTCATTGATATAATAACCCATCTTACCGTCAATCATAAAGCGTTTTTCAATAATAAAAACTTGATTGGTTTCCACATTGACGACAATCGCTTCTTCAATAGATTGAGCTTTACTTGGCACCATCTGTTTGGTTGAAATCCGCATGACCTCATGCCCTTGTTCATCTTGTTCCTGAACCATTACCGGTGCAAATTTATAATTCAGCTTCAACATTACCATATAATCTTGTCCATCGACACGACTTTCAATAAACAGCATATTGGCATTAGGCATATCTTGAATCAAACTAGCTAATTCAAACCATTCTTGCGTAATAATTTTAGAATGCTGAATGTACTTCTCATCATCTTCTAACATTTGTTTAGCTCGTAAAACAATCGAAGCAAAATTACCGACTTCGATCTCTTTTAAATTCGGATGATTAAATATTTTCTCTAATTTTTTATCGTAATATTCTAAAGATGTTGGATTCAAATCCACAAACCCTTCGGAATAATGTACTTGACGATGCTCAATATCCATAAAATGCATCAACACTCTTGAACAAATAATTGTTTTATCCATAGTTATTTCTCCCCTTCTAAAATAAGTTTACCATGTAGTAAATGATGATCGGAAAAAGAAGTTTTGAAAACATCAGGGTTTGTAAAACCTAAATCAACGGAATAATAAATATTATCCGGAAAGCCGAAATCCCCAAATGTAATCAAATACCGGCTTGCGTTGTTAACAGAAGTCATGCCTTCTATTTCAAAAAAATCTTCATCTCTAAATATATTAAAATCACCTAACAAAACAGTCCGTTGACAATTTTTAAACTGGTTTTGTAAAAATGTCATTTGTGCATATTTATCTTCTAAAGGTCGAAAGCTCAAATGCGTTGTATAAATATTTAAAGGCGTCTTGCCTACATCAATTTTAGCTTTGGCTAAAACACGAGGTTCTTTCAATAAACTGACTTTTAAAGACTGGCTTGAAATTTCCATGATAGGATAACGGCTGATAATCGCAATCCCATAATAGCCTTGTCCTAAAAACATTGTCTGAAAAAACGCATAATATTCATAACCCAAAGCGTCGGCAATTTCTTTAGTCATCGCCAAATGAATAGAACGCCATGACTTTTCATCAACCTCTTGTAAACACACAATATCTAAATTGGCAGCTCTTAAATCTACAATCGCTTCTTCTAAGCTTTCACCCATATTTAAAGATTTCAGATTATATGTCCCGATCGTTACACTTTCCACATCATCAAACTAATGCGTTTGTGACTGCATATAAATATGGTGAAAGTTTCTTGAACTATGACGCCACCATAAAAAGATAACAATCATGCCCACAAGCAGTCCTAACCACCACCGATATTTTTTCATCTAATCCAACCAAAATGACGGCAAGCCTTACCGATGCCATCATTGTCACTACGATCTGTCACATAAGTTGCAATAGCCTTTAATTCATCAATCGCATTTCCCATCGCAATCGACATCGGCGCTTTTCTAAACATATCCAAATCGTTTTTACCATCTCCGAAAACAACTACGTCTTCTAAAGGTGCCTGTAGATAGTCCATGATACGCATAATACCTTCGTATTTATCCGCCGGTTCAAAAACAAATGCCTGCTCATGATAACGCATATAAGGTAATAGATGTCTTGTTTCTAAAATCGTTTCTTCCTGCTTGGTTAAGGCAAAGAAAATCTTATGAAATTTTTGAATACGGTCTAATGAAAAATCTTCTAGCACATGATAAGTCATACCTGAATCGCTCATATCCATCAACTCATTAAACTTAGCATTAGGCGCTAATAAATCCAAAGAATCCCCATCAACCACCGCAAATGGCAAATCCTTAGCTAGTGCTTCCTTGCAAATCGCTATACTTTTTTCTCTATCCATCGGCTTAATCTCTATCAACTGTCCATCTAAACAAAAACCGTGACCGCCATCACACACAACATTTGTAATCCCTGTTGCTTCCATTGCAAATCTAGCCATGCAATGCGCTCGACCTGTCGCAATCGCAACAAAATGCCCGGCAGTTCTTAAAGCCTCTAAAGTGGCAAGGGTTTCCTTTGGAATTGCACGATCGCTTTGGCTCTTGGTCAAAGTACCATCTATATCAAAGAAAAAATACTTTTTAGACATATGTTTTTCTCCTCCCAACAAAATATCCTATTACCGAAAACACAAATGCTAATATCAAATAACCTATGGCAATAGGTATGAAATACGCCAACATATAAGATAACATCGGCCATAGATAGCTATAAGCCGCTAAGCCCAATGTCTTGTATAAACTTTGACGCCAAAACACGACTATACTAAATAAGCCACCTGCTATAAATAAAATTAACGGCCCGACTTTAAAGGCAAAATCTCTTGAAATCATCAAAAGAACTAATAAGGCAAACAGAAAAGACCCCAAACTTAAAGCAATCAAAAAAGGTGATGCCAATACTTTAACCACAGCTAAATAAGGCTGATAGTTAGCCGGGATTTTATCAATCAAAACTTGGTAACTAGGTAAGAAATCTTTTAAATCAATTTCTTCAACCATAAAATCCACAAACTTTTCTGTCGGTAAAAAAGCTAACTGAGGATATTGTTTCAAAAGCGTAGAAGAATAAGTCATAAATAAAGCCCGTATTTCCTCTTTAGTAACCGGTATTTCTTCTTTTCCATTGACAATATAATCCACTAACCCATCAGTATAGCTTGATAATATTGTTTTTAACTCAGGGGTATTCAATAAATCACCTAAAAAGGCGTATTCTTTTCCTAATTCAGATACAACAATGCTTTGAACATCTAGCTTGGCTAAAGCTTTTCTAAGGTTGTCAGGCTGTTGAAAAGCATGACTGAAAATACCGATGCCAAAGCCTAAAGCACCTAAAAACATTACGAGTGCCAATAATATAGAAAAGCATTTTTTCATCCTATCACCCCTTGTTATATTTTACTAAAAATTCTTGTTTATCACAACAAGAAAGATAGCCAAAATAAGATAAACAAAAAGAAGTCTGCCTAATATTTCAGACTTCTACATATTTCTCAAGAAATAGTTATTACTAAGAAATCATACTCTCACAAGTATAAGGTGCTTGACACACTCTGATAAAGTAGCCTTGGTCATGTGAACAAACAGGACACATTTGCGGTGCCTGTTTCCCTTGATGAATATGTCCACAGTTTAAACATAGCCATTGTTCCTCTTTTTGACTGGCAAATAGCTCATGATTCTCCAATAACATAGCCAACTTATCGAAACGTTGCCCATGAATACGCTCAATTTTCGCAATGTTTTCAAAATCAGCGGCAATCTTAGGAAAGCCTTCCTCTTTAGCTACTTTGGCAAAAGCAGGATAAACATCTTCAAATTCCTCAAACTCGTTATGCTTACTTGATTTCAATAAACCCAACATATCATCGTAAACATCAACCGGATAAGTGCCATCAATTTCAATGGTCTGTCCGGTTAATTCTTTGAGATGGTTGTAGAAAATTTCAGCGTGTTCTTTTTCCTGATCCGCTGTAAATTTAAAAGCTTCCGCTAAAGCATAAAGCTTTTGTTGCAATGCTTTGCCATGGGCAAAAGTATAACGATTGCGAGCCTGACTTTCTCCGGCAAAAGCACGCATTAAATTTAATTTTGTTTGACTGTCTTTAAATTCCATTTTTATCATCCTTTCAAAAGAAGTATGGACAGTTTTTCTTGACTCAAACCAAAAACATGATATACTGTAATTAGATATTTAGATGATTTTCTAAATATCTAAAAGGAGGAAAAATATGTTACAAATTAAACATCTCACTAAACAATACGATTCACAAAAAGGTGTCTTCGATTTATCCTTAGAAATCAAACCGGGTGATTTATACGCTTTTATCGGGCACAATGGTGCCGGTAAGACAACAACCTTAAAATGTTTAGCCGGAATCCATGATTTTAATGAAGGCGAAATTATATTAGATGGTCTTTCTATTAAGGACGATCCGCTTGCCTTTAAGAAAAAAATTGCCTATATCCCCGATAATCCCGATATATATGAATTTTTAAGCGGTATGCAATACTTAAATTTAATTTGCGATATCTATGCCATTGATACAGCGACAAGAAAAGAAAGAATTATGGACCTATCCGAAAAATTTGGTTTAACCCAGGCTTTAAACCAGCTTATCAGCTCATATTCTCATGGTATGAAACAAAAACTTGTGCTTATTTCAGCTTTAATCCATGAGCCTGAACTGTTGATTTTAGATGAGCCATTTGTCGGTTTAGATCCAAGTGCCAGTTTAACGTTAAAAAATATCATGAAGGAGATGTGTGCGCAAAATAAGATGATCTTCTTCTCAACTCACGTTTTGGAAGTAGCGGAAAAATTATGCACACAAGTAGCGATGATTAAACAAGGCAAACTGATTTGTTCTGGTTCAATGGAAGAAGTCAAAGGCAATGAAAGCTTAGAAAATGTATTTATGGAGTTGACCGACAATGAAAATCATATCTAGCTTATGTCAAGTATATGCTTTACGCATTCTCAACTTTAAAGATCCTAAATGGAAAAGAAAAGCTTTAGCCTTCTTATTTCTTGCCTTACTATTCGGAAGCTACTTGGTAGGTTATTGTTATTTTGCAGCTGAAATATTAGTTGGGGTCGGTATGTTGAATTTATTACCACCTGCTATTTTCACCATAGCTTCCGTCTTAGCCCTGATGACTTCTATCTATCACGTTGACGGCGCTTTAATCAATGCCCATGATGATGTGATTTTAGGCTCTTTGCCTATTACCAAAAAACAGCTTGTGATTTCCCGCGTATTACCAATGTATCTTGAAAATCTTCTGATTATTCTTGCCATATTTATTCCTTGTGTTGTCATCATGAATTTATTTGAGCCACTCTCCCTAAGCTTCGTATTACGTTTAACAATTCTTTTACCTTGGGCACCTATGTTTCCTTTAGGCTTAGGTTTATTGATTGGTTTAATGATTGCTTATATTTCCGAGCATTTTAAACACAGTAAATTGATGAGTATCTTTTTGACTTTTGCTTTTATCTTTATCTTATACTACTATATCTTCCAAATGGAAAATATTGATGATGTTTCAACTTTATTTGAGTTAGTCAGTCAAATTCTCACAAGTATTTATCCATTATCAAATTTATTTGTGAACTTCTTAATTGATGTAAAGATAGTAGACCTTGTTTTATATATCGTTATTCAACTGCTCGCTTTAGCTAGCTTCATTATGTTTTTGACAAAATATCAACACAGCAAAAAACAAGCCAAACAAGATAAACGAGTTGAAATTACCAAAATCAAACAATCTTCTATTTTATTGGCACTTTATCGTAAAGAGCTGTCCCGTTACTTCAGCAGCGTCCCTTATGTTACTAACACAGCGATAACCTATGTCTTGTTGTTAGGGGGCTGCATATATCTGCAATTTCAGGATTTAGAGAGTTTACTGGTGTTAATGGATATTCCGGAACTAAAAGAAGTATTTTTATCTATTTTACCGATGATGATTGGTTTAATGGTCGGTATCGGAACAACGACTTCTTGTTCTATCGCTTTAGAAGGGAAAAGCTTATGGCAACTTAAAACACTGCCTATTAAAGCCCAGACCGTTTTCTTGGCTAAAATCATGTTGAACCTGACTTTATCTATCCCAAGTGTTCTTCTCATAGCCTTCTTACTGATGAACGCTTTAAAATTTGATGTCGCAACCCTAGGCTTAACGATTGGTATGCCTCTACTTTACGCTACTTTATTCAGTCAAGTCGGACTTATCGGTAATCTCTTCTTTCCACATCTTAACTGGACAAGTGAAGTTAAAGCCATTAAACAAGGCTTTGCAACTTTATTTGTTGTGATTACAGCCTTAACTTTAGGTATGTTACCTATTGTCCTTTTACAAACCGACCTAGAGTCAGCGACTATTATCGGCACACTTTTGATTGTTCTTATCGTTGGTAATATCGGCTGTATCATCTATCTCAAACAATTTGCACCTAAGAAATTTTATCGCTTATAAACAAAAATAGCGAGAAAAGACTTGTTTGTCTTTTCTCCTTTTTTGCTTAAAGATAGATTTATCTTCATTTCTAATATCTCCCTATTTTACAAAAAGATTTAATTCTTATATATAAATTGAGTAACATGCAAAAAAGAAGTATAATAGCTTTAGGTAATCAAAAAAAGGAAAAGAGGTGTCTTGTTATGTACTTTCAATATCCCACCAATGCGATTGAACATTTAAAAGCCTGTGATTCGCAAATGAAAATGGCAATTGAAACTATCGGTCATATCAACCGTGTCATTGATCGGGATCTTTTTTCATCGGTAGTTCATCATATTATCGGACAGCAAATTTCCACCAAAGCTCAAGCGACCATCTTTCAAAGAATGCAAGAAGATTTAAAGGAAATCAATGCATCTACTATTCTTTTAGCCGGCGAAACTAAACTTCAATCATACGGTATCACTTTTCGCAAAGCTAACTATATTTTAGATTTTGCCCAAAAGGTTGAAAGTGGCGCATTCGATATTGCAAAGGTAGCTTCGATGAGTGATGAACAAGCTATTAACACCTTAATTCAACTTAAAGGTATTGGCAAGTGGACGGCTGAAATGATTTTACTTTTTTGCCTCCAACGTCCAAATATTTTAAGCTATGATGATTTAGCTATTCAACGCGGACTAAGAATGTTATACCACCATCGCCAAATTACACCGAAATTATTTGCGAAATATCAACGTCGCTTTACACCTTACAATAGTGTTGCCAGTTTATATCTGTGGGCAATCGCCAGTGGTCAAATTCCCAATATGAAAGATTATGCCCCTAAAAATAAGAAAAAGGAAAAGAAATCATGTTAATAACACAGCTCAATCCCCAAGAACAACAGTATATTTCTCATTACCATTCTCCACTAGGCCCGATTACTTTAGCGGCAACTAAAACAGCATTAACAGGTTTATGGTTTGATGGACAAAAATATGATCGAGCAACTTTACCACCTCAAGCTCAACCAAAAGAACTAGCTATATTCGATCAGGTTAGTGCTTGGCTAGATGATTACTTCCAAGGTTTAGAGCCGATTGTCAATTTTCCCTTAGCACTTAACGGTTCAAAGTTTCGTATGACCGTTTGGGAAACTTTATTAACCATTCCTTATAGAGAGGTGAAAACATATAAGGATATAAGCATGATTGTTGCCAAACAATTAGGAAAAACAAGTATGTCTTTTCAGGCAATAGGCGGAGCTATCGGACATAATCCTATTTCGGTTATTATTCCTTGTCATCGTGTCATCGGCACCAACAGAAGCCTTACAGGTTATGCCGGAGGCATAGAAAAGAAAATAGCGCTATTAGAACTTGAACATATCGACACAAGCTCATTTATTAAACCATAGCTAAACAAAAAAGGGGGAATAGAAATTGTTAGAAAAACACATCAATACACTTCATCTAGCTATCCAAGGCATCATCTTCATTATTTTAGGTATCATTGTGATGATTTCCAAAAGCATTTTAATGCTTAATATTATCCATGTGTTTGGTATCTTGTTTTTACTGACCGCTATTTTTTCCTTTTTGGATTGGATACTACATTTAAAAAAAATAGATCGCTTATTTTATGCCATTTTTCAATTTTGCTTAGCCCTGTTTGTCTTTCTTTACCCCCATATCCCCATGGCCATTTTACCGCTACTATATAGTATCGTTTTATTTTTACACATGAGCGCTCACTTAATTACCGCCTATCTTTTTTGGCGTAACCATTTAAAAGATCACATTCGTGAAGGCTGTTTAGCTTTTATCTATTTCATTCTTTTTAGTATTATGTTTTTAGAGCCTTTGGTTCATTTAGATTTTTTACTACAAGTTATCGGTATTTATATGATTGGATATGGTTTAATCAATATTAAAGGCGCTTTATTAGAGGAAATGAATATTTCCACAAAAAATAGGATAAAAAGAAAAGTTCGTCTACCACTGCCCATTATTTTTGCCGCCATTATTCCCCATCGGGTGTTATCCTTCATCAACCACTACTTTGAAGAAAACGGGGATAGTTTTCAACCGGAAATTCGGGAAAATAAAGGTGAAACTGAACCTGATATTGAGGTATTGATTCATGTGTCAGAAGAAGGCTACGGAGCTTTCGGACACGTTGATATTTGTTATCACGGGTACATTATTTCTTATGGGAATTACGATGCAGCTACTTATCATTTATTTGATACAATTGGTGAAGGCGTTTTATTTATTGCTCCGAAAGAAAAATACATTCCTTTTTGTAAAGAGGATTCACAAAAAACACTCTTCGGTTTTGGCTTAACACTAACCAAGGAACAAAAGATAGCCGTCAATTGCCGTTTCAACGAGTTTTTTAAAAACCTAGAAGTTTGGAAACCTGACTATCAGCTTGCCCAAGAAAAAAACGATTCAACCCAAATGGAAGCATCATTAGCGTTTTATGCCAATCGTTTATATAAAACAACCAAAGCAAAAATGTATAAATTTAAGTCCGGTCCATTTAAAACCTACTTTGTATTGTCTACTAATTGTGTTGCCATGGCTGACACAATCGTCGGTAAAACCGGCATTGACATCATCGGTATCAACGGCGTTATTACACCCGGAACGTATTATGAATATTTTAATCAAGAATTTCTAAAAAGTAACTCCAATGTCGTTACTCGCACTATCTATCGTTGATGGTGCTTTTTTATCGACAAAAAAATGACCTTGTCTAAGAAAACAGCGTTGAAAGCTTTGTTTCCCATTCACAAGGTCAAATTAATTTTATCAGCGTTTTTTAAAATACAAAATTGCCATTTTCAAATACAACAACTTCATTGCCTTGATTATCAATACCAATCACTGACAAATCAGCTGAACCAAACATAAAATCGCAGTGGGTCATTGAGAAATTAGCTCCTTTTGCCTTTAATTCCTCTTCGCTCATTTGACTGCCACCGGCAATATTGTAAGGATAACAATTACCTAAAGCTAAGTGACATGAAGCATTTTCATCAATTAAACCATTATAGAACAATGTCTTCGTATTGGAAATCGGTGAATTATCGGAAATTAAAGCAACTTCGCCTAAATGCTTTGCCCCCTCGTCCATGTTCAATAAATTTTCTAAAGAGGCAAGGTTGCTGGAAGCACCATAATCAATTACCTTTCCGTCTTTAAACTCAAACCAAAAATCTTCAACTAACTTCCCTTGAATATTCAAAGGCTTTGTCGCATACACCTTACCGTTTACACGATCTTTGTGGGGCATACAGAAAATTTCTTCTGTCGGTAAATTAGGCACAAACCCAACTTGATTTGGTGTATATTCCAAACCGCCTTCCCAACGATGATCCTCAACCAATTCCACAACTAAGTCTGTTCCTCGACTATTTTTAAAGTGAAGCTGTTTAAACTGATAGGCATTCAATTTCTTACCATGTTCCACAACGCTTTGAGAATGAGCCTTCCAATCGGCAATCGGATCATTATCATCTAAAATTCTGCAACATTCAAAAATAGCTTCCCATAATTTATCCATGGCTGCTTGTTCATCTAAATCCGGATAAACCAGTTTAGCCCAAACAGGATTAGGTAAAAGTTCGACAGACCATTGTCCCTGATTGCTTGCTGTATAATAACGTAAAGCTTGCATTCCCTGACTTGTCGCCATCTGTGCCAACTTTAACTTATGACTGTCAATATGACTTAACAAGGTCGGATCGGGCGAACCGATACTTAAAAAGGCACAGTTTTTATCAATATACTCTTTCTTTTGGGCATATTGCCACTGATAAAAATAAGCTAACACATCATCATTGGCATATTCATAACGCATTTTATTCACTTGCCCATCATTCCAGTTAACTACAACTTCACCAGCCCCCGCCTCATAAGCTGCCTTAACAACTAAACGGACATACCAAGCACAATCGACATCAGCGTTAATAACTAGTAGTTGGCCCTTTTGAATATTGACACCCGTTACGACCGCCAACTTAGCATATTTCTCAATCTTTGTTTCAAAACTCATTTTCATCACCTTATTTCTCTAAAATTTTATGCAAGATTTCCATCATCACTTCTTGATTTTCATGTCTAAACAAGAAAACATGATCTCCCATAGCTCCGGCTAAAGCTTTGGGAATGCTTGTATCAACTAAAATATGATGTTGATACATGGACTTGATTTCTTCCATGCTATACCTATATTGAAAATCATAGCGTCTAGCGGCATAGCCAACATAATATTTTCGTTTAATTTGCTGGTCCATACAATCATTAACTAACATCTCAGCCCAAATATCATAAACATCACAATCGCAAGCATAGTTAATCATATCCGGCATATAAGCTCCCGGTGCGCGCATATTAACTTCCAAGCCAAGCAAATCGCCTTTTTTGCCCAAACCTTCTTTATCCTCGTCTAAACGGAAAAATTCAAAGTGGAAGAAACGACTGCGTGTATCGAAAGCTTGAACGGCTTTTTGTCCGACCTCATAAATATCCATCGCTTCGACATTTTGTGAACAGAAACACGTATCAGTCCCATCATTGACTGTATCCATAATACTCACTAACATCACATGGCTTGAACAAACCAAAATATTTTTCTTGGAATCGGTAATTCCGTCAAACGTTTCCACGTGACCCGGAACAAATTCCTCCATAATATAAGCTACATCATTTTTAGTCGCAAAGAAATAGCTTAATTCATCTTCATTTTTTAATTTATAAGTAGCTGCTGCTCCTACACCGTTATCCGGTTTTACAACGACAGGATAGCCGACTTGTCTAATAAAGTCCTTGGCATCTTCATAACTTGATACCATGTGATAGCGACACGCTTTAATTCCGGCTTTAGCGTAGACATCTTTCATCTTAGATTTGTATTTCATAGGACCCATGTCTTTAATTTTAGTCCCACTATTGACATTAAACTCCTGACGTAAAGTTGCTTCGGTTTCCAACCAATATTCGTTTTCCGATTCAATCCAATCAAGCTTACCATAGCGATGGGTAAAATATCCGCAAGCACGATACACTTCATCAAAATTCTCCAAACTGGATACTTGATAATATTCCGTTAAAGAATGACGGCACACCTCACTCATACTATCATAACTTGCATCACCGATACCCAACACATTCACTCCACGTTTTTTCAAACGATCACAGAAATTCCAATAGTAAAGCGGGAAATTAGGTGAAATAAATACAACATTCATCACTGTTTCCTCCTATCCTAAAACCTTTTCCAAGAAATATGGGAACTGAATTCTCCACCATGGCCAATCGTGATTGACATCATAACCCCAAAAATCAATCCAAGCCCCAACATCTTTATACTCCAATAGTTCTTTTAAACGCGTTGTAGAACGAATCATATCATCTTCCCAAGCCCCTTGTCCTGTACAAATGATAATATTATTTTCACGATATTTCTGCACATGAGGGTGATCGTAACTCATGCCTTCAAGATAGTGAAGTGGTGAATTGGCATAAACCAAGTCATCCATATAATTATTAAAGAACATATCACTGCTATAATAACCGCTTAAAGCAATTACCGTATCAAAAACATCAGGACGTCTAAAGAAGAAATTCGCCGCATGACTAGCGCCCATAGAGCAACCCGTAGTCATAATTTTCATACCTGTTTGATTATAATCAAAAATAAACGGTACGACTTCTTCTAAAATATAATTAAACCACTGCTCATGTTTTTCGATGCGATAACGACAGTCGCCATTTAAATCAGACCAACTCTCTTTATCAATACTGTCAATACAGAACAATTGCAATTTGCCCTCTTCGATAAAAGGAGCGGCAACCTCTACCATACCAAATCCGGCAAAGTCATAAAAACGTCCGTCTTGGGCAGGAAAAACCAAGCAAGGTTTACCTGTATGCCCATAGACATTGATCTCCATTTCTCTATTTAGGTAACGACTGTAAAATTTGATGTAATCTTTTTCCATTCTCTACTCTCCTATTCTTGCACAAAGCGTATAAATGCTTCAACCTCTTCTAGTGTTTCAAATCTTGCCATATAAAACAAATCCCCCATTGCCCCCGCTAAAATCTGTGGCATATCTTCCTGCATAACCATGGCATAGCCATACTTTTGCATAATATCATCATGACTATGACTATAAGTATGATGATAGCGTCTTGAAGCATAGACACAGCTATATTGACGGCTTGGCTGTTTGCCATCATATTTCCCATAAGTTACCATATCCGCATACATTTGGTAAATGTTGCAGTCATTGGCAAAATTCATCATATCAGGTGTATAGCCTCCCGGTGTGCGCATATTGACTTCCAAACCGACAATATCTCCTTTTTTGCCTAAACCTTGCTTATCCTCATTTAAACGGAAAAATTCAAAGTGGAAACAACGCCCGCGAACATCAAAAGCCTTGAGTGTGCGTCTTCCTGCGTCTAATAAATCAGCGGGAATTTCTCGCTGTGAATAATAAGCCATATCTAAAGCATCATTTACAATATTCATCACCGGTTCAGGAAATAGATGTGAGGTTTCAAAAACAACCTCGTTGTCCAAATCGACAATACCGTCATAAGTTTCAATGGTTCCATTAACAAATTCTTCCATAATATATTGAACATCAATTTTGCTTGCCAAAAAGTTTTCTAAATCAGCATCGCTTCTTAATTTATATGTTGCAGCAGCTCCAACCCCATTATCAGGCTTCACGACAACAGGATAACCAACTTTTTCAATAAAAGCCTTGGCATCTTCTTGCCCTTGAACTAAATGATAACGTGCTGTCGGAACTCTGGCTTTTTCATAGAAAGCCTTCATCGCTGATTTTTCTTTAAAATCATTGATATGATCAACCATCATACCTGTGGTAATATTAAATTCCGTACGCAATTTCGCATCTGATTCTAACCAATATTCATTATTAGATTCCAACCAATCAATCTTACCGTAACGATGAATAAAATAACCGATAGCACGGATTTTTTCATCGAGGCTTTCCAAAGTATTGACTTTGTAGTACTCTGTCAAATTCGCTTTTAACTCAGGTGATAGCTGATCATAAGGTGTATCACCGATGCCTAAGACATTAACACCATTATTCTTCAAAGATTCACAAAAATGATAGAAGTTCTTTGGGAATTGTGGTGAGATATAAACAAAATTCATAAAAAGTCCTCCCTACATATTGATATGTTTCTATCATATCAAATTTAATCTATTATTACAAAGAGATTTGTGAAATAGTTAAAATTTTTTCATATTTCTTTACTTCTTTCTAAATTTTAGTTAAACTATATCGCAGAAAGGATGATAAAGTGCAAATTTTAGAAATCAAAAATAACGACTTTGAGGAAATTTATTCATTAGTTAGAACAACCTTCCCAAAGGAAGAATGTTACCCCTATGACTATCATTACAAGGCATTGATGCGACCATCTTTTTTTGGCAGAAAACTTGTCTTAGATAACAAAATAAAAGCTTTTGTCACCGGCTTTCAACAAAAAAACTACCTCTTCCTCGACTATTTTGCAGTTGACAAAAATTTAAGAGGGCAAGGAATCGGAGGCAAGTTTTTGAAGAAAGTCATCGAAAGTGTTCAATGCCCTGTTATTTTAGAGGTTGAATTACCTGAAACAGAAATGGCAAAACGCCGTATTGTTTTTTATGAGCGCTTAGGATTTCAGCTTAATACCTACCCCTATCGAATGCCTTTGATTGCTGAAGGATTTGGAGATACACCCCTTTATATCATGTCTTATCCTTTGTCTTTAGCAAAAAAAGAATTTGATATCTTATCACAAGATATCTATTGCCATGTTTACCAAACGAAAGGAGATTGATTAACTCAATCTCCTTTTTTCTTTTCTTACCCTCAATAAAAACATCACATTGTTTTGCCAAAAGCGTTTGATTCTTGATGGTTCTTTAGCCAAACGATATAACCATTCAAGCTTTAAGTTAATTAACCATTGCGGTGCACGACATTTAGTTCCGCTTAAGACATCTAAACTTCCCCCACAGCCAATAAAAATGCCTTTTTGAAAGCTATCGATATGCTTAGCTATTTCTTCTTCCTGACAAGGTACGCCTAAAGCAACAAAAATTAAATCAGGCGTCTTTTGTTGCATATCTTCAAAAATCGGCTCACGATTTTCGACATACCCATTCTGTAAACCGACAATCTCTAAATGTGGATATTGAACCCTTAATTTATTGGCTAAACGATCTAAAACCTCCTGTTTAGCACCGAAAAAATAAGCTTTTGACCCAAAACGATCGCCTAATTCTAAAAGCTTCTGAACAGTTTCCACCCCCGCAATTTTGCCCCAAAGCTTATAGTTCAGCTTTCTTGCGGCATAAACAATCCCTTCACCATCAGGTGTCATCATAGTGTTGTCATCAAACATTCGGTTATAAAGTTGCGGTATTTGACAAAGATTCATAAAAGTTTCGGGATTTGCCGTTACGATAAAAGTTTTGCGTCCATTTTGCAGACGCTCTTCTAAGACTCGATAAAGTTCAGTGTTGGATAATTTAAACATTTTCTGAAATAATTCTTTCATTTTTGATAACCCTCCTTACAAGCTGTTTTTAAAAATGACTGCCATTCTTTAGCTACATGACAAGCTAAATAACGTTGACAATAAAGATAACTGTTTTCAGCTAATGTCTTGCGATATTTTTCATCATTAAGTATTTCGACGATTTTATCAGCCATGGCTTGCCGATCTCGCTTCTCTATCAATATGCCATGATTTCCCTGCAACAATGTTTTTGCCCCATCAGCTAAGTCAAAAGCGATACACGGCACATGGTAACTCATGGCTTCAATCAAAACTAAACCAAAAGATTCACTATAAGAAGTCATCACAAATAATTGACTTCGTTTAAAGTATTCTGCAATTTGACAAGACGACAAAAAGCCCGTAAGGATAACATTTTTAGCTAACCCCAAATCGTAGATTTGTTTTTGAAGACTTTCTTTTTGACTGCCATCGCCAATCAGATACAAAGCAATGGACGGTAATTTCTTTTTTACTAAAGCGACTACTTCCATTAACGTTTCAAAGCCTTTCTCTTTTTCCAAACGCCCGACACTGACAAGTTGCGTTCCTTGGCTTAAGGGAAAGGAAGGTGGTAAAGTATTGATGACATTAGGAATATAGATACACTTGGTTGGTCCGATTTTAGTTTGGTAAAATTTCCGCAAGCTTTCAGATACTGTCACTAAATAGTCAAAACCTTTTAAAGAGGCAATCAAACGTCGGTTGTAACGCCGCTGATTTCTTAAATCATTATGCTCTGTCGCAATTTTGATGCAGTATTTAGGTGCATAGCGACCAACTAAACGACTATGAAATGGCCTGGTTGTCACAATATATTGACTTCGGATTTTCCGAATCGCTTGTATGTTGCGATATTTACGCAAACACAAAATACGGATACTTTTACCTAACTCCTTACCTATTTGAAATATATGGAAATTTTGAAAAGCCTTTTGTAATGCCTTATGATTTGGACCACCATCAATTAAATAAGAAATATGCACATCTGAAGCAAATTCAAAAGCCGGGTGCTTAGCTATTCGATAAGTTGTAATAATGTGCAAACTATAATCTTGATACAGCATTTGACATAAAGAACTCAAATATTTTTCAACTCCGCCATAATGAAGATGTAAAGCTAGAATTGTTATCTCAGGCTTGTCTCGAGGTACATTCATATAGATGTTCTCCTAATATCACCATGTATAAGGCTAAGTAACTAGAAACGGGCGGAGCTCCTAAAATATGTCCGGCTAGTAAAGAAATTCCCAAACCTAACGCAATCACGACTAGGCTCATATAGACTTTAAAATGATAAAGCAGCTTCTTTTGATAGACGATACGTATTGTCCGATAGAGAAAATAGATGATAGGTAGGCAATAAACAATGCCCCCTGCAATACCGTAACGCAAGAAAATATCACACAAATCTATCTCTATCAGTTTTTCTATATCAACATTATCAATACTTGCCCGATTGACAAAACCGATTCCGAAAATTTGATCGAGGGTACTACCGGAAGCATAAATATCAAGGTTTTGTTTAAGATAAACCTGACGTCCGCTAAACAAAAGGTTAATCAAGCGATAACTAGATGACACACTTTTACTCTCTTGAACTTGGACGACTTCTTCAACCGGCACTTGTCTTAAGTATTCATTCTTTTTAATAGCCTCTTGCATATTATGAGTAGCCGGAAGCAAAGGCAACAAGACTAGTGAAATTATCAAGGTCAAAACACTTAACAATAAGCCATACTCTTTTTTCCTTTGCCAAAAAAACCATAATATCATTAAAGTTTCTATACCTAAGACAGAAAAGAGAGCGACCTTCGTTCCTATCAACAACATCGCCAAAATAATGGTAAAGGTGGAAACTGTAAAAATTGCCACTTTATTTTCTTTAAGTAAAAAATAACCCGCAGGTAGTAACAGCGCTAAAATGGCACCTACCTCATTAGCAGCATAGAACCAACCGACTGTCCCAAAAGCTTCTTGTCCGACATAAGAGTCAGCACCACTTTGGGTAAAATAAGGAAGCAAAATCCCTAAAGCCATTACAAAAGCATTGATACAAAAAATTTTCAATAAATCATCATCTCTTAGATGTAAGAAGCGATAACTGCCAAATAACGCAACTAATAAAATCGGAAAGTAAAAATATTTAAAAAAGTAGATTAACTCTGTTTTTAAATAACCTAAATGCCAGCTATCCGGTTTGAAACCGATATATGTCAAGCCAAATAAGATGACAAGTAATAAATATAGCTTAATTTTTTTTTGGTGTTCTTTATCTAAGTAATAGATACTATAACCCACCATAATGACTAGAAACAAACCCCTGGCAACAATTCCAAGCGTTATCGGAAATGAAAAGTGGCGTATCATATAAGCTGTTACTAAATCTATCCATGGTTGAGCCAATAAATATAGATAAAAATACTTTTGTCTTTGTTCTAAATGTATTGTGTGTCGCAATCTTGCCACCCTCCTTTCATTGTTTTAGGCAACTGCCACTGTTCTTTTTGGGCAAAAAAACCTGAGGATAAAAGCTCATAAAACCGCTCGCAGACATGTCCATCGTTTCCTTGATTATAGATATGATTTAAGTAGCGATATTTTGTCTGATAACTTTGAGCTACCTCTTTGATTGTCTTTACCGCAGAAATGAGTGCCTTCTCTGATTTTACTAACGGTCCGGCTAGACAGGAAAGATAATCGGCATAAAAATCTCGTTCTTGAAGATAGCTTTCTAAATCATACATATAGTAAATAATCGGTTTTCCCAGTAACATATATTCAACCGACAAGCTGGAGTAATCTGTCAACAATACATCTGAAGCTAAATATAAATCGAAAATGTCGGTCATAATATGCCCGTCGATGACTTGTTCTCCGTATTCTTCTAGTTTTAGTTTGTGCCTAATTTCCGGATGAACACGTAAAATAACTCGTACATTTGGCAAATGGCAGAGTTTTTTTATAGGCAAATCAACCGTTTCCTTTTTAAAATCATACTCTCTAAACGTCGGTGCATATAAAATCGCTTGTTCAGACGACCTGATGCCTAACTTATCTCTTATATAATCCCGTTGTTCAGGCTTGGCATTGACAAGGGCATCACTTCTGCAACTGCCTAATAGTAAGCGTGGGATATGTAAATTTAAAGCCGTTTGAATATACTTTTTTGAATATGGATCGGTGGCAATAAAATAATCCCACTCTCTTGCATGAGGCATTGTTTTCTGGGAATTAAGCGTTCCTTGTACATCATAACCTTGTTTTTTAATTGCTCCGGGTCCGTGCCACAACTGAATATAAATTTGATGCGGGCGTTTATGAAACACACTTTCAATACTATGGGTTCTTATCCAATAATGGCTTGTCATTAGCTGATAGTAATAATTAAAGGTTCGCTTGTGTACAATTTCACTTTTCTCTAAAGAGGACACATCTACATGAGGATTAACCGCCCATCTGATAATAAATTCATCAAGGCGATTAGCTTTCAAATAGTCATAAAATACTTTTGGGTGATCCTTGACTTCGCCTGTCCCTGTTTCAAAAAAGATTTTCTGAGGTGAGATAGGAAAAAAACTAAAGAAAAATTGAAGAACCCTTCCTACTGCTTGTTTCAAAAAATTTTTCATCTATTAGTCCCCTCTCTATTTACTAATCCTTTAGCTAAAGTCATGCCCTCTTGCATAAGTAATCTGAAACTTTTAAAACACATATAGAAAACAGTCCCTAATACTACCAAAACAACTAAAGCGTATAATAGGGATAACCCAAACCAGCTTAAATAACTATCCGCCTGAAAATTAGGAAGCAACAACCAACTAATACCTAAAATAAAACACGAAAGAGCTAAAGAGAATAAGTATTTTCTAAAAGAAAGCCATGGTTTAACCTTAAAAATATGACGGTACAAGAAAAGCGGAAAATACCAAAATTCTGTTAAAAAAATCGCCAATACCGTCGCTATTAAAACACCGAAGCTACCTAAACTATGTACCAATAAAAGCGATAATCCTAAATTAAGCACAGCCTCAGCGATATAAAGCAATTGCATTTCTTGATATAAAGCAAAAATATCTTTAAGAATATAAAGGGGACGACGGACAATGCCATGAAAGAAAATAAAAAGAAGGGCTGCCAATGGGACAAATGTATAGAGTTTACCTTCTCCCACCCACAAAATCATAAAACTATTGATACAATAACCTAAAGAAACACAGAGAAAACAACCTAAGAAATAAAACAGCGTACTTAACATCTCAAAAGAAATCAAGCGTCTATCTAAATCCTTTTCATACATTAAATCTCCTAAGCCGGAAGTTAAAGAAGAGCCTAAAAGATAGACAAAATCACTGATATATTTGGTAATGTATTTATAATTTGAATAAATAATAACTGCTAAGGGGTTGATAAAAGCCGAAATCAATAATAAATCCACATTTTCATGAATAACAGATACAATCTTATATACTAAAACATGGCTCATTCCGGTTATTTTTTTGCCCTTCGTATCCTTAACGGTCTTTAACCATGGATATATTTGATAAATGATGTGATTGACATGAAGATTCATCACAATCCGCAAAAGAAAGGAGAGCATTAAAACTAATTCAAATGCCATTCCCCACTTAATCAAAAGCACTTCCATGACTCCCTCACCGATTTTATAAATATTCATTTGAATATTGATTTTATAAATTTTTTGTTCTGCCGAAAGGACAAAGCGTGGGGAAAAAAGCATATACTCGACTAAGGATTTCAAAAGAAACAAAATAAAGACACGTTGCATATAACCTAATGTCAATGTATTACTTTTGGTTAGATAAGGTAGGAAAAAAGAGATCCCTAAGCCTAAAACCATCATCAGTAAAGCGACATAACGCAACAAGCGTTTGGATAGCGTATAATAAATACAAATCTCATCAGGCTGATGTTTGGCAAATAGTCGATAATACTCTTTAGAAACCAAAGCCCCTATGCCTGCCTCGGCTAATGATAAATAGGCAAAAATCTGAAAAAAGAGCTGATTTAAAGCATAGATATTAGGATCTAATACCCGTTGCCAAACATTCACTTTCCAAAACCCGATGAAAATAAGCACTATAAAAGGTATGACGCCTGTCATAAAATTCTTGAACGCATTTAATTTACGCATACCTTTCAACTCCTATCTTAATTTCATGATGTTACAATAAATATCGTCTAATAATATCCACAATTCTAAAACTCGCCTTGCCATCACCATAAGGATTGGCTGCTTGACTCATTTCACGATAACAGTCTTGACAGCTTAGTAACTCATCTGCCATTTGAAAAATCTGTTTTTCATCAGTTCCCGCTAACTTTAAAGTGCCGGCTTGAAGTCCCTCGGGACGCTCGGTTGTATCACGTAAGACTAAAACGGGTTTTCCTAAAGCTGCTGCCTCTTCTTGAATCCCACCACTATCGGTTAAAATCAAGTAAGCGCGTTGAATAAAATTATGGAAATCAACAACATCTAACGGCTCAATCAAAGCGATGCGTTCATGATTCTGAAATACTTCTCGGGCTATCTGTTTAATTTGAGGATTTAAATGGACGGGGTAAACTACCTTAATATCTTGATGTGTTTCCACTAACCTTAAAATCGCTCGAAAGATTTGGTACATCGGTTCGCCTAAATTTTCCCGACGATGAGCTGTCAATAAAATCAGACGGTGATCTTTGACCCAATCTAAAACAGCATGGTGATAATCCTCTTGCAAAGTATACTGTAAGGCGTCTATCACCGTATTGCCGGTCACATATACAGTTTCCGGCTTTTTCCCTTCTTTAAGTAAATACGAAGCTGCTGTTTTTGTCGGTGCAAAATGTAAATCGGCAATATCCCCCACAAACTGTCGATTGGCTTCTTCGGGGAAAGGAGCATATTTATTGTAGGTTCTTAAACCCGCTTCTACGTGTCCAATTGCAATATGATGATAAAAAGAGGCTAAGGCTGCACAGAAGGTCGTTGAGGTATCTCCATGAACCAAAACCATATCAGGCTGTTCTTTTTCCAAAACTGCACCTACCCTATTTAAAACTCGAGCAGTAATATCAGACAAGGTCTGTTTGGTCTGCATAATATCCAAATCATAATCGGGAACAATTTGAAACGTATCTAAAACCTGATCTAACATTTCGCGATGCTGAGCTGTTACACAAACAACTGTTTCTATATCACTGCTATCTTTCAACACCTTAATTAACGGTGCCATTTTAATTGCTTCAGGTCTAGTCCCGAATACAGTCATGATTTTTGGCATAGTTCCCCTCCTTAATATCCAAACATTTTACTTTTACTTGTTCAATGCACATAAATTTTAATATAACTTTTAATCTTTCTAAGTCATTTTTATCATATAACAAAATCTCACTAAACCCGGCTTTCATTTCAATCATGAACATCATATAAAACTCTTCCAAAGTCCCCTCTTGCATTTTTTTAAAAAAGCAACGACCATCCTTACCATAATAAAGCTGCAAGTTTTTAGGTATAGTAGTTAACCTTAAAATGCGATGACCTTGAAAGCCGTAAAAACCTAAAATAGCCTCTAAAAAAAGCGGATAATCTTCTTTTTTTCGATAACGTTTGGCAATGATAAACTCAATGATTGGTAATACCTGTTTCGACTTTGTTTGTCGATACTTTAAAGGATAAGTCCAATTTTGAAAAAAGCGATGATAAAAGCGATACAAATAGTATTGTTGTTTAAAATGCGGAATATCATAATAAGCTAACAACTTAAGTGCTGTTCTTAACTCACCGCTTAAAACATTTAATTTACCTATGCCTTGATGGATATAATTGCCCTGATGAACGCGATATTTTAAGATAGGAAAATCGACCTTGGTATAATTTAACATTTCGGGTTGCTTAGAATGATAAGTAATCCAAAATGGCATATTCCACAAAAGGTAATTCTCTTTGATTTCTTTTTTAAAAACGCGCGCTTTATGAAATGCGAAATCCGCATATATATTACGTCCTAACCATAATAATGTTAAGGCTAGATTTCTTGGATCTTGATGATAAATAGGAACATTTTGCCTCCCATAACTCTTTGATTTGGCATCAATTAAAATCAAATCACCCAATAGTCCGTCAATTTCTTGATGTGTCTGCATATAACCGATACATTTTTCAAAAAAATCAGCAGAAGGCAATAAATCATCTGAATGAAGTAAAAAAACATACTCCCCCTCAATATACTTTAAGGCATAAAGAATAGCATTTTGTTGATCGCTATTTTCCTGATGCAAAAAGACGGTTTGCTTTTCAATATGATATTTCTGTATTAGTCCCTCGACGACTTCTTTGGTCTTATCGGTTGAGCCATCATCGACAATAATCCACTGCCAAAAAGGATAAGTTTGGCATTTTAAAGAGCATAGTGTTTCTTCGATGCTTTGTGCATCATTATATGTAGGCGTAATCACACTTATTTTCATGAAGAACCCCCTTGTTTTAATTTGATGATTTTTGCATAATTAAGCGTCTGAAAAGTGATGCTTGAAGTTGCGTTTTAATACGCAGTTTCAAAAACATATTCAGCTTTCTAAGCCATGGCTTATCGCCTTCCATCCATGTTCCTGTAAACACATGAATCGCAACTGAGTGGATAGAAGGATTACAAAGCACATCATCAGGATACACTTCAATCCCATCTTTAAGAGTTTGACGCTGATTGCCTAATCGACAGTGATAATCATGGATTAAAATATCTGAAACACTAATAGTATTAACACCTTTCATTTGATTATCCTTATCAAATATAAATGCTTTATCTTGATAGTCATCTAAAATCTTCTTCACAAAAGGGTGTCCTTTTCTTGCACCGAAGACAGCGGTAAAAGGATAGTCCGGTCGTTCATATCCGACAAAAGCTTCATGCGTTAAAAAGTCATCAAAATTATCCAATACTAAAACATCGGTATCTAAATAAATACCCCCTTCATGATAAATCACATAAGCCCGAATATAGTCGCTGACAAATGCCCACTTTTTAGCCTGATAAGCGGTCTTGGCAAAAGGATTGGCTTCTATATCAAAATTACTTTCATTCCATTCAATAATTTCGTAATCTTTTAAATGTGTTTTCCAGGTCGCTAAACATTTTAAAATTGCTTGTGGCTTCTCTTGTCCCCCTACCCAAACATAATGTATTTTCTTTGGTATCATCATATCCACTTCCTTTAATTTCATGTCATCAAAATTATACACTAAGCGTTTTGTCGTTAAACCTAGATACTTGGATAAACGAAATTATTTTTAAATCTATAAGCACCCGATAATCCTACTCTCTTTCAAACCTCAAATAAAAAAAGCAAAGATTTCTCTTTGCTAATTGAATGACTTATCTTCACTTTTATAATTACGCTATCAATTCATGGATAAAAGCTGCAATTCTCTTCGCATTTTTACCATCTTGATAGTAGAAATATTTATCTTTAAAGTTCTGTATTCTGACTTGATCATAATCTTGCTTCATCAATTCATCAATCAAGGCTTCTTCCTTAGAACAAACAGCTCCCGGTAAATCCTCAGGTAAAACATTTAAGCCAATGGTAGATTGATAATCTTCTAAATCCGAAAGATAGAAAACCATTTTTTTATTCAAAATAGAATAATCAAATACAATAGATGAATAATCTGAAATTAAACAATCAGATACACACAATAAGGCATTTAAAGATTCCTGATTCATATTGAGAAGTCGGTCATGATGCCCCATATCTAAATCACCTAATAAAGGGTGCATTTTATATAATAGAACATAGTCAGACGGTAATGATGAAATGACATTCACTAAATTAATTTCCTCATATTTCAGTCCTTTAATAATATTGCCTCTAAATGTCGGTGCATATAAAACAATATACTTATCTTTCAGATGAGGATATTTTTCCAACATCTCCGTTTTCATTTGATTGACGTGTTCCTGATTAAATAAGCCATCTGTGCGAGGTAATCCAAGCGGTAAAACATCATCAGGGTGAACCCCAAACGAGCGAGCATATATATATTGCCATGCCTTCGAAGTGGCTAGTACATAATCGTAATTGGCAATTTTATATTGGCGTGAAATCTCATTACCGAATTTTTTGACAGCCCCACAGGCATGCCATATTTGAATGACCTTAACATCTTTCTTCTTAAAATGAGAAACAATATAGTTATTATCGTTAATTATAACGACCTTTGATGTGTTAATCAAAAACAACTGCTTGATACAATTCAAAAAATATAAGAAATCACCCCATAAGTTTTGCTTAAACTTAATCAGATTAAGCTTGATTTCGATATTGTCATATTGCATCAGCTCATCATAAATCTCCTTAAAATCGCCATTAAGCTTGTCGCTAGTTAAGGATATGAAAGTAACTTGGTGAGGTTTTTGCTTAGTAAATCTTAAAAATAGCGAAAAGAAACCAAGGACAATATTCAAAACTAATTTTTTTATTCCCATATTTTTAAGACCTTCCTTTCTTTACTGAAATAAAATATCAATTACCCTTTTAGCACAATGCCCATCTTCCATATGATTAAAGCGCTGATTAAAGATATTTAAGCGTTCATAATCATAAACACCCTCTTTGACATCGAGCATCATTTGACTCTCATCTGTATAAATTTGCCCCGGTAAATCTTGATAAATATCTAAATAGAAGCCTCGTAACTCATTGGCATATTCCTCTAAGTCGTACATATAAAAATAGATTGGACGTTTT
>CAJUOR010000013.1:18393-35408 GCA_910588165.1 uncultured Thomasclavelia sp. | reverse complement strand
AGGTATGAAAGTATAAGCTCTTGCCAGAGGGACTATCCATATAAGCCATGTTAAGACTTAAATCTTTAGTGATTTCGCCTTTATAAAACAGATATTCAGCACCATCTTTTTGCAAGGTTCTAAATCTTGTCAAAATGTCGAATTTCTCCTCAATAAACACCTCTGCAAAACACTCGATATTATATAAAAAAGTTATACTATCTGCCATTGTCAGTTGGCTATTTTGATACGCGGGTAAACTTTGATTATAGTGTTTCCAAATAGGAAAAGTCATCTCTTGTCCTTCTTTCATAACTTCAAAAATCGGAGCAGCACTATCTTCATGTTCGACAATTCCATGATAACGTTCTTTCCTTGTCAATTGGCGAATGGTAAAAAAAGCGCCAAAAAATATGCTCACTACACTTATAATAGATAGAAACTTTTTATACTTCATCACCCTGCTCCTTTCTGAATTCGATATAAATGCTTGTACCTTTTCCAAGCTGACTTTCAATATATAACTTAGCGTGATGGGCGTCGGCAATTTTAGCACATAAAGCCAACCCTAATCCACTGCCACCGTTTTTTCTTGAACGTGCCTTATCCTCCATATAGAAAGGTTCTAAGGCGTGACGTATAGTTTTTTCACTCATGCCTCTCCCATTATCCTTGACCTCTAAAATCATATGTTGATCTACTTGATAGGCTTTCAAATAGATAATACCGTTTTCAAAAGAAGCCTTATAAGCATTATCAATCAAATTATAAAGCATCGAACTTATTAAATATTTATCGCAGATAAGTATTAAATCCGATGGTTTTATAATTAAGCTCACTTTCTTACGAGCCAAGAGGGGTTGCATACTTTGCCAAATATCCGTAAACAGTGCTTTTAAGGAAACCGGACGCATTTCAAGCATTTGATCATTAGTCGTTACCAATTCTAAAAGCTTACTTGATAATACTTTTAACCTTGTGGCTTCTTCACTGATAATGCTGGCATATTCTTGGCGTTCACTTTCCGCTACATCTTTTTTCAATCTGAGAATATCTGCAAAACCTAATATAGAAGTTAACGGCGTTTTCATTTCATGGGCAAAATGGTTAATAAACTGTTGACGGTTATCAGCTAATTCTTCAAGCATTTCTGTCTTAGACCTAATCGCCTCGCTCATCATATTGACATTATCAGCTAATTCTTCAAACTCAACACTGCCCTTTTCCTCTAAACGTAAATCATAGTCGCCATTAGCAATCCGTAAAATCAATTGATTAAGTTTCGTTAATGGATTAAGTAAATAATTGAGCGAAAAATATAGAATAATAGCCAATAATGAGGCTAAAACTAAACTGATAATCAACACTAAAATGACCTGATGCGAATATTGTGAGAAAAGATCGGAAATATCTGAAATAGTCGCTAATACATAAACCTCATTTTCCAAAGTTAAATTGCATATCGCTAATAAATAAGTCCTGCCGTCATCTTCGCATATATCGGTAAAGATAGAGCGACTGTCCTCAAGCCTTTGCAGTAAATCGGATTGTTGATCTAAAATAGTATGGTTTTCTCCGACAATGTATTGATCACCTTGTTTCATTAACACTTTTAAATGATACATATCAAATTGCGAGGTCGATAAATCACTAATCATCTTCTGTAAATCCGCTTGCTCCATCGATATTTGATGATAGCTGATCTTTTGGACAGCAATCTGATTTGTTATACTCCCGATTAAATAATCTTGTCTAATGACTGCTTGTTCACGTTCACGTTGCAGTAAGGTATTAAAATTGATTTGTACAATAGCAATTGCCGTTATACTAATAGAAAATACCACCAATACCATCGTAACAAGAAAAACTTTAACCTTTAGTTTCATTTGATGCGTTTCCTTCTAAGCGATATCCTAACTTAGGAATTGTAATCAACTGCTTTTGTAACCCTAATTTTCTTCTCACTTGTTGAACATGAATATCGAAAGTTCGACTTTCTCCAATAAAATCATATCCCCATATTTGAGCTAACAGACGTTCTTTCGTAATCGCAATATCTACATTTTGTAAAAAATAAAGCAAAACCTCAAATTCTTTAGGGGTTAAATCAATATTTTTTCCATGACTTGTAACGATATGTTGATTGACATTTAACTCAATATGTTCAAAACAATAGATTTGCTTTGTTTTATTAACACGCCTTAAAACAACTTCAATTCGAGCTAGTAATTCTAAACACTCAAAGGGCTTAACAATATAATCTTCTGCCCCTAATCTTAAACCTTTAACCTTATCCGTCACCTCTTGAAGTGCTGTTAAAAAGATAACCGGAATATGTTCATCTTGTATTTGCGTTAACACTTCAAACCCATCAAGATGAGGTAACATCACATCTAATAAAATCAAATCATAATGATTCTTTTGAATCATTTCAACTGCCTGTGCTCCATCAGGACATAGCTCACTTGTGTAATTTCCCATCATCAATGTTGTTTCAATCATCTTGGCAATATGCTTGTCATCTTCTACAATCAATATTTTAACCATACGCTCACCTCACAATATCCATTCTATCACATTTTCAATCCTCTCGATGCAAAAAAATTGCAAAAATAAAAAGCTTGCTTCCTGATAGGAAAACAAGCCTATTATCATATTTTATTCATCGTCGTAAGAATCTTCCGAAGCGATACCTTCATCTTCCTCTTCTTCTATCTCTTCATCTAAATCCTCTTCACTTGAGTTTTCTTCATCATCTTGATAATCTGCATAAATATCGTTCATATCAATATGCACATTTTCAAACTTATGACGTTCACGTAAATCCCAACGATTTTCACCTAGAGTAATAAAACGTCCGTCCATTGTAATGTTTGTATAGAATAAAGATTCTCTTTCATCTGCTTCTTCAGGTGTAAAACCTTTGATTTCACTTACTTCAGTAAATAATTTTGCAAATTCAACTTCTTTTCTCTTTTTCTTCATCAATTCAAAAGCAACATCTACCATTGACATTTGTGACATATCCATAATTTTTCCTCCTACATCTTTTCAGGTGCTGATACACCGATTAAATCTAATGCGTTTCTTAAAGTAATCTTAGTTGCGGCAACTAAGGCTAAACGCTGACTGCTTAAGTCCTTATCATTTTCATCAACTACTTTGCATTCATTATAGAAACTATGGAATAAAGTAGCTAATCGTTGAATATAAGTTGCAATTTTATGAGGTGCTCGCTGTGTTGCCCCATCAATAATAACATTTCTGAACTCATTGATATGTTTTAGTAATTCGATTTCTTTAGGACTAACAACTTTTTCAAAATGATTGGCTGTTTCAATACCTGCCTTGTTAGCTAAAGCTTCAATCGAGCACATTCTTGCATGAGCATATTGGGCATAATATACAGGGTTATCATTCGATTTGCTGGCTGCTAAATCTAAATCAAAGTCAAACATTGAACTGCCGGCTTTCGATGCGAAGAAATAACGTGTCGCATCTACTCCGATATCATCTATCAAATCACGAATGGTAACCGCATTACCGGTACGCTTTGACATTTTAACTTCTTGACCGTCACGGACTAAACGCACCATTTGAATAATATCAATGTTTAATTGTTCCGCATTATAACCTAAAGCCTGAATGGCCGCTTTCATACGTGCAATATAACCATGGTGGTCAGCTCCTAATAAATCAACTAATTTATCATAACCACGATCGAACTTGTTTAAATGATAGCTAATATCAGGTGTTAAGTATGTATAAGAACCATCGCTCTTAATTAAAACACGATCTTTATCATCGCCGAATTCGGTCGTTTTTAACCATAAAGCATCATCTTGTTCATAAGTATAGCCCCCGTCTTTTAAACGTTGCAATGTCGGTTCAATCTTATTTTCACGATACAAGGTTGTTTCTGAGAACCAAACATTAAAATGAACACCGAAATCTTCTAAAACTTCTTTCAACTTATCTAACTCTTTTTCTACACCGATATTTCTAAAGAATTGATAGGCTTCATCGCTATTATCATTTAAGTAACGATCGCCGACTTCTTCTTTAATCTTTTGAGCGATTTCCTTAACATCTTTACCGTAATAACCATCTTCAGGTAAGGCTTGTTCGATACCGAATGCCTGATGGTATCTCGCTTTTAAAGAATATGCTAAATTATCAATTTGTTTACCGGCATCATTGATATAATACTCTCTTGTAACATCATAACCCGCTGCTTGCATAATACGACAAATACTATCGCCTAAAGCCGCACAACGTGCATGCCCTAAATGTAAATCACCGGTTGGATTAGCCGAAACAAACTCAATATCGAATTTCTCGCCTTGACCATATTGGCTGTGTCCATAATGCTCTTTTTCGTTTAAAACCTCTGTGATGACAGAAGTCAAGGCGTCACCTTTCATAAAGAAATTGATAAAGCCGGGTCCGGCAATTTCAACACGTTCGATATTTCCCGCTTCTAAATCTAAATTTTCAATAATCACTGTTGCAATCATACGTGGATTTTGACGTAATTCCCTAGTTAACTGCATTGCAATATTACTTGAATAATCCCCGTTTTTTGTATCTTTAGGAATCTCAATAACAACTTTTGTTATATCAACCTCGTCTTTTAAGCCGCCTTTGACAACCGCATCGACTAAGGTTTGTTTTAATGTCATTTCAATTTTATTTACCGACATATTAAACCTCCTTCATTCATTTATAAACATATATACCATACCATAAATCGAAAGTAAAAAAAAGTAAAATTTTACGATATAGACGCATTTATCGGCGTTATATTCAGATAGCTTTTAGAAATCAAAGCTTGCCTATCATAAAGCTCATAGACAATAGATAATTTATCCTTTTGAACAATACATTTTTTTAAAAAACTTGTCATGTGCAAAGTACCGTAAAGCGTCGCATAAGAAACATCAACACTTTGATTTAAACGCAGCTTCATCGTCGAAATCCCATATGTCAAACTAACATCATCACCGCAAATCACAATTTCAATTTCGCCATGTGTCGGGTGAATAAATGACCAGACTTCCTTTGTCAAAGTGTAGGAATGTTCAGCTTCAACTTCACAATGATCTTTGATTTTTTCCGATTCATGACTAATAACTGATTGATAGCGTATTTTTACCATTTCTTTCATATTATCACCGAAGTATATTATATCAAAATCATGTCAAAAGTATAGTTTGAGGTGTATGTTTCGTGAAAAAAATCTTAAAAATGACAGGATTTGCCTTTTTATCAGGTATCGGTTTAATCATCTTGCTTTACATTGGGGCTTTTCTTTCCGGTAAACCTGAGATAGGCAAGAATTATTCTTTAGAGCTTTACGACAATCAAGACAAGCTTTTTTATGCTTCCGTCAATGAAAAAAGCGGTGAATGGGTGTCTTTAGATGAGGTCAACGAAGATTTCCTTCATGCCATCATTGATATTGAGGATAAATATTTCTATTACCACCAAGGCTTTGATCCCATCGGTATTATGCGTGCCGCTATCTCTAATCTTAAAGCAGGAGAAATTACCCAAGGTGCAAGCACTATCTCGATGCAGTATGTTAAAAACCTTTTTTTAACCAATGATAAGACATGGGAAAGAAAACTTAAAGAAACGTGGTTGACGATGCAAATAGAAACCCATTACAGTAAAGAGGAAATTTTAGAGGGTTATATCAATACTGTTTATTTTGGTGCCGGGATTTATGGTGTACAAAATGCAGCGCAATATTTTTTTAGTAAAGACGCCAAAAATCTGGACTTAAATGAGGCTAGTATTTTAGCCGGCATGATCAATGGACCGGAGCTTTATTCTCCCATTAGAAATCCTGATTTAGTGAAAGAAAGACAAAAACTTGTTTTAGATGCGATGTATCAAAATCAGCATATCTCAAAAAAAGAACATACCCGAACCTCTAGTCTACCCATTTCGTTAAAGCTTAATCAAAACGAAAACCATAATCAGACACTTGGATACTTTAAAGATGCAGTGATTGAAGAATTAGCTTCATTAGGCTTTGATGAAAATGACTGTCTTAAAAACGGTTTAAAAGTCTATACCACTTTAGATACCAAAACACAACAAGCCGTTTCTCAAAGTATTAGCCAAACATTTAAAGAAGATGAGAAAGCTCAAACAGCTGTGGTTATTATAGAACCAAACAGTGGCGCTTTATTAGCCTTGGCAGGAGGTAAAGATTATAGTGCCAGTCAATACAACCGTGCCACCATGGCTGAAAGACAAATGGCATCGACGGTAAAACCGATTCTCTATTATGATGCTTTGGCAAATGGCTTTAATCCCGCAACAAAATTTGTCAGTGAAAAAACAACCTTCCGTCTTTCTAATGACGAACTATACGCCCCCACCAATTATAATGATTTATATGCCAATAAGGAAATCACTATGCTAGATGCGATTGCTACCTCGGATAATATCTATGCCGTTAAAACCCATTTGTTTTTAGGTGAAAATACCCTTTCCAACCGTTTAAAAACGTTTGGCTATGATAATGCTACCGCTATCCCGTCTTTAGCTTTAGGCTGTGTTGAAACCAGTCCCTTAAAGCTCGCTAATATGTATAACTGTCTAGCTAGTTTAGGTCAGTATTATGATGATTACTGTATTGAGAGAATTGAAGACCAAAACGGTAAAGTCCTCTATCAGCATCAAATTAAATCAAAACAAGTTTTAGATGAAGATATTTGTCTGGTTTTAAACCAATTATTAACTTCTTCCTTTGACGAAAAACTAGATGATGTTTTATCGCCGACTATGTTGAATTACAAAACCGATACAACTTATGCTGCTAAAACCGGAACGTCCGATTGGGACAGCTGGACCGTCGCTTACAATCCTCAAGCTGTCATTGCAATTTGGGTAGGTTTTGATGAAAATGAACCACTAGATAATACTTATAAATATCATAGTCGCAATATCTTTAAAGAAATCGCTACACACATCAACCAAGAGCAACAAGTAGAGTGGTATAAGCCTAGTAAAAACATCGTTCAGATACCAATTGATCCATTAACCGGAAATCCTGCTTTTAATGGCAGTGTTTATTGGTTCTATCAGCCTTCAAAACCAACTAAATCTAAAAGAGAAGTCATCTAAAAAGCTCTCAATCTGACGTTTAAACATCAATTGCTTATCGATAATGGTGCGTTTTATCTTTACACATCTAATCAATACATTATATTATCATTAAAAAAATCTATGAACACTCTCATAGATTTTTTATGCTGTATATTTCAAAATCACTTGATAATCTTCAACCAAATCCTTTAGCTTCTTACTCGCATTAGCAGGACTAGGTGAAGCTAAACAGATTGCCACTATTCCGGTTTGCTTCTCTTGATATTTTTGATATAAACTGTACGCTTTCTTTCCCGTCGTAAAAATCATCTCAATTTGACTATTTTGTAGAATCTCACGCAAGTCATTTGGCTTCGCATTTTTAATACTACTGTCACTTGACCCTTGAATATCGCAACTTTCCAAGACGTCATAAAGGGCAATGTGATATTGGTGGCAAAAAGCTGTTTTTTCTTCCTTTGTTTCTAATGAACATTCAAATAACTGCGCCATAATCTTCCAAAAGCGATTTTGCGGGTGAGCGTAATAGAAAGCCTGCTCTCTTGATTTTACCGAAGGCATAGTACCTAGAATTAGAATTTTAGATGCCTTATCATAAATAGGTTCTAAAGTATGAACAACTCGCATCAAATCAACCCCAAAGCCTTTTTAGCTAGCTCATCTGCTTCATCATTAAGGGCATGGTTAGAATGGCTTTTAATTTTTTTGAAACTGATTTTCAATGATGTCATAGCTTTTTGACAATAACGCTGATAAGCTTGTGTCCCAACCTTATTTGCTTTCCATGTCCCCAAACACCAGTGTTCAATGCCGGCATAGTCATAACATATTTCAAGGTGCTGACAGTGGTGTTTCAAGGCAAAATCGATAGCTAACATCGCCGCTTCTATTTCTCCTGCAACATTTCGCATCTCCACTAAATTAGGATCGTTATTCATTTGACTAAAGGTATATTTTTGGTGCTGATAAAAAAGCACAACCCCTGACCCATAAGCTAAGATACTATGATCATAACTGCCATCAACATAAGCCACACAATCCGCATCGCTTGTTTCTTTCACATGATTGGAAGTTAAATAATTTTCAGCATCTTCCAAGCTAGTAAAACTTTTATAAATGGCTGAAGGAAAACCATTCACTTGCTTCTGACATTCCTCCCAAGAGGTATAAATGCCCTCTTGACGTCCCTTTTTAACTGCATAATACTTCATCAAGCATCTCCTATCTTCTCATCAGTTTTGAAAGAGTTCTAAATACGGCTTGTTTTTCATGACGGTTTAAGCCCCATTTCAACATACTAACCGCATAAGTAATTAAAATCAAAAGACCACCGATAATCATTTTCGTAAAGTTATCCGGACGAAGTCCAAACAAAATACCAAACATCATCATGATTGGGAAAATTAAGCCCCTTGATAACCTGATAATATTTCGCCAGAAGTAACGCATATTTAAACCTGTTCGTGTCGCATAATACCAGTTAATCACGATGCCGTTAATAAACAAGTTACTAATCAAGGTTCCGATAGCTGCGCCGACAGCTTGAAATTTCATACATAAAGGAATGGATATAGCCATATTTAAAAATACAACGATAAAATTGAAGACAGCTTTAAACTTATGCATATTTTTAGCTTGAAGAATACCTAAACTTAAGTATTGAATCCCTGAAACAAATGATGCAAAGAATAAAATAATCGCAATATAATAAACTTCAATATAGCCTTGAGCATAATAAGTTACAAACGGTTGTCCTACCGCAATAAAGCCAATCGTGATAAGACTTAAAAGCATAAACTGCAATCTTCCGACTTGCGTAAATAATTTAGTTAATTCTTTATTGGTATCAGGCTTTCCCGCAGCCACAATGCGATGGACCTTTGGGGTAAAAACATCTGAAATTGTTGAGGCAAATGAGAAGAAATACTGACTCAACTGATCGGCGTTCGTATAAATCCCTACTTGAATCGTATCGGCATAAAGTCCTAAAATATTTTTATCAATACTCCAGTTAATCTGATCGACAACCAAGTTTAAAAAGATAAAAAACGAAAAGGTAAAGATTTCTTTTAGAAAAGCCATTTTAGGTTTAGCGAAACGAAATTTAATCCGAATAAACTTAAAACAAAACCATATAGCCATCATTTCAAAAATAACTGTTGCACAAAGTGTCGCTACAATTAAAGAAACACTTCCCACGCCTAACAATAAAAGGGGAATACCAATCATCGGACTGGTAATTTGCTTAACGATATTCATCAGTCGGGCAAAGAAATACTGCTCTCTGACAACGATATTGGATAAGAAAATATAAGTTGGAAAATCAATACTTAAATTGATGACCATCAAAACCATCAGACTTCTGATTTTATCAACTTCATCAACACTGATATTAGGTGGAATAGGAATGACTGTGCCTATCGCTTTAATTAAAGTCATACCGGCACAAAAGGCAATGACACCGATTATTAAATAGATACACAAAAACAAACCATTTAATTCAGCTAAGCCTTTTTTATCTCCTCTTTCTTTTAAGCGTGAATAAAAGCGCGTAAAAGTTGCATATAGTCCCATCTGTAATAGACTTAAGTATTGAATAATAGACAAAGCCCAAGCATATGCTCCATAAGCCTCCATACCTAAGGTTCTATTGATGAGTGGTGTATATATCAATGTTGTCAAAAATCCGATTCCTACGGAAACATAAGACATGACAATGCCTATGCCTCTTTGATTTTTTGCCATCAGAACTCTCCTACCTTCATTAAAATTTCAATTCACATCTATTCTACTATCAAACATTGAAAAAAACAATCTTTTCCAATAAAAAAGACACCTACCGTGTCTTTTTTGTATGACAACATTAAGGGGAGAAGAAGATTGCCATACCACATATAACAAAATTTGTCTTTCGACACTATAGATTATAGCTTAGCTTTATGAATATGATATGAACAGATAAAAAAAGTAGCATTATTATGCTACGGGGAAGAATGAGGTTCATCACGCCTCACCTTTTCGCATATAATGATAAACGAATATTGTGAACTAAATATGAATTTTAATAAATATTTCTTTTTTATACAAATTATAAAAAAACTGATAAAATGGTTAAAGGCATTAACTAATATCAGTTTTCTATTTAATATTCAATTCTTTTTCATATATTTTGGCATTTTACATAGACTTTCAAAAAATGTAAGCACCTTTGAAATATCTGAAAATCAAAAAGCAGTATTTTAGCCTTTAGCCACGGCGCAAACTGCTTGCAATCTTTAACATCTTATCATGACTATACGCTAAAAATGCCTGATAACCACAATAATGCTCATCATAATAACAAACACTCAATCGACGACAATTGCCATAACAGATCTTATAAAATGGACAAGTTGCACAAAGTTGGCAAAGCTCTCTTTTTGTATTTAAGAAAAGTGTCGCACGTTGGTGGTTCATGATTTCTTGAATACTGTCGGTATTGATATTACCGCAACAATACTCATCTAAAACATAGAAATCACAAGGATAGACATTTCCATTCCCCTCTACAACAAGTTGCATATGACAACGTCCTAGCATACCGCACTGTTCAGGCGGAATATTCAAATACATAGGAATGATATTATCAAACAATGTAATAGATATATATTTACCTTTAAGATATGACTGATACCATTCATCAAAAAAGATTTTATAGAAATTTGCGAAGTCGTGAGGTGTCAAACTGAATCTATCCATCATTTGATGACCTTCAAGCGTCGGTAAACAAGGAATTAACTGAATATAATTAAACTCGTGCTCTAAATAAAATTGAAACAGCTCCTTTGGTTTTTTGGCTAACTCATGTGTTAAAACAGTCAAAATATTATATTGGATATGAGCCTTTTCTAATTTCTTAATATTTCTGATAATCGCTTGGAAAGTACCATTTGCCTGACGATCTTTTCTAACGCGATTATGATTAGACAACATACCGTCTAAAGATACCCCTACTAAAAAAGCATACGTTTTAAATAAATCAATCCATTCATCATCAAGGGCTAAACCATTTGTCTGAATGGCATAAGTAATCTTTTTGTTTTGTTTGGTTTCATTGACATAGGATATAAAACGTTTAAAATAAGCGATTCCCGCAACTGTCGGTTCGCCACCTTGAAAGCAATAATTCACTTGCTCAACATCTAAAGCCAAGGTTTTATCTATTAAAGCTTTCATTGTTTCTTCATTCATGATCCCCATCGACGCTTTTTCACGATTAGCACTTACATCTTCATAGAAACAGTAAGCACAGTGCATATTACATAAAGAAGAAGCCGGTTTAATTAACAAAGAAATTTGTTTCATATCATCTCACCTCATGTTTATCATAGCATAATCCACTGTTCGGCACAACAAAAAGAAGTCAATCCGAAATTGGCTTCTTCCTTTCTCTATCTTTATTTTTTTATAAACCAATCAGCCTCAAAACTGCCTTTGATATCTATCCCCAGATTATATACTAGACTTCCTTCTTCGGTTTAATATTTAAATGCCTAGGTCGATCAATAACTTCATGGCAATGGCGACATCTTGGCTCATAGCTCTCTTTAGCCCCAATTAAAACAACGGGGTCCTCAAATGAGGCAGGCTTGCCATCAATCAAACGTTGTGTTCTAGTCGCCGGCGCACCGCATTTAGAACAAACGGCTGTCAACTTCGTAACAAACTCTGCCTTCGTCAACAGTTGTGGCATGACCCCAAAAGGTTCTCCTCTAAAATCGGTGTCTAAGCCTGCCACCATCACTCGCTTGCCTGTATCAGCTAAATAATCGCATACTTCAATTAAACTTTCATCAAAAAACTGAGCCTCATCGATAACCACAACCTCATCATCGCTTTCGATCATATTCAAAATATCCTGTGGTTTTAAAATACTATGGCAAGGAATATGCTCGCCTGAATGAGAAACAATCTCGGTTGTGCTATAGCGATTATCAATTGTCGGCTTAAATACTTGAATTTTCTTTTTCGCATAGTTTAAAACGTGGACACGACGAATCAGCTCTTCTGTTTTTCCTGCGAACATACAACCGCTGATAACTTCAATCCACCCTTCACGATACTGATGATACATCTTACTCTCCCTTTCTTTTCGTCATTATTTTCATTTTACTATTGTTTTGGTTATTTGACTAGTGTAAAACAAAAAAAGGCAAGATTTTCTCACCTAATTTCTTAAATCTTTAGTTCCCGTACCCGATTCATCTTGTCTAGCTAAATCACTGAAACGGCTATAATTTTTTTCAAAAGCAACCTCGACTTTACCGGTCGGTCCGTTACGATGCTTAGCGATGTTAACTTCTACAATCCCGGTGTTCTGTTGTTTATCGGCAGATTGATCATAGTAACCCTCACGATACAAGAAAATGATAATATCCGCATCTTGTTCGATTGCTCCGGATTCACGCAAGTCAGACATCATTGGACGTTTATCATCTCTTTTTTCCACTGAGCGTGCTAACTGCGATAAAGCGATAACCGGCACTTCTAATTCACGGGCTAAACCTTTTAACTGACGTGAAATATCAGAAACCTCTTGCTGTCTTGACTCTTTGCCATTTCCGACAATCAACTGCAAATAGTCAATCACAATTAAACATATCCCATGTTCCTGTTTTAAACGTCTGGCCTTAGCAATTAAGTCATTGATTTTAATTCCCGGTGTATCATCAATATATAAATTACACTCACTGACACGCTCGGTCGCCGCATAATATTTATTGGCATCGGATTTTAAAATCTCGGCATTTCGTAGAAGCCCACCATCAATGCCTCCCATAGCTTGAATACAACGACGAATCAGCTGCTCGGCAGGCATTTCAAGGGAAAAGAAAGCCACAGCCTCAGAAGCTCGATGTGCTACATTGGTCGCAATATTTAAAGCAAAAGCAGTCTTACCGACAGAAGGACGAGCACCTAAAATGACAAGATCGCCTTTTTGAAACCCATGCGTCATTCTATCGAAATCACGAATTTTTGTCGCTAAGCCGGCAATTTCACCATTATTTTGAGATATTCGCATCAATTCTTGTGTAACCTCATGAATAACTGAATGAACATCTCTGAATTCACCGGTACTGCGGTTACGAGTGACACTTAAAATAGATTGTTCACTGTCGCTGATAAATTGGTCAACATCTTCAATCTCTTGATAAGCACCGCTGACAATATTTTCCGCTTGGCGAATCAGTCTTCTTAAACTAGACTTTTCCTCAATCATCTTAGCGTAGTGTTCCACGTGCTCGGTTGTCGGCACTGATTCACTTAAGACAACTAAATATTCTACCCCACCGGCTTTTTCGAGCTGGTTCATATCTCTTAAATGGGCGATAACAGTTGCTGCATCAATCGGCTTACTGGCATCATATAAAGAAAGCATTGCCCCATAAATTAAACGATGGGATTCCTGATAGAAATCATCGCTGTTTAATCTGCCAATGACTTCCGAACAAGCATAATTAGATATAAGCATAGAACCCAGAACTGCCTGCTCTGCTTCAAAATCATTCGGCAATTCTCTCATTCCCATTGACATTATCTCACCCCATTTTACTTTTCGCTTGTATGAACTTTAAAGGTCGCAATGACCCCTTTGTATAACTCAACCTTCACATTTGTATAGCCTAAAGCTTGAATCGGATTAAAGTTAACAAATTTACGTTTATCAATTTCGATATTGTATTCTCTTTTTAAAGCCTCAACAATTTGCTTAGTTGATACAGCCCCGTAAACACGTCCGTTAGTTCCCGGTGATAACTTAAATTCCAAGGTCATTTCTTGCATTTTTTCTTTTAATGCCAAAGCTTCTTGTTCCTTTTGTTTTTCTTGTTCCAACTTTTGAGCTTCTTGTTTTTTCAAAATATCTTTACTGTGATCAGTTGCCATAACAGCTAGTTTATTTTTAATCAGAAAATTTTGTCCGTAACCGTCTGCCACCGTTACCAGCTCACCTTTTTTACCAACCTTTTTAACATCTTGTAATAAAATAACTTTCATTTTCTAATCCTCTCTTTCCTCGTAGTATTCATCAAGCTTTTGAATCAATAAAGCTTTGACTTCTTCCACTTCCATATCTTGAAGCTGGCAAGCTGCCATACTGAAATGACCGCCACCGCCCATTTTTTCCATAATGACCTGAACGTTAATCTTCCCTTTACTGCGGCTTGAAACAGCGACTGTATTTGCATCTATTCTACCGATAACAAAGGAGGCTTCCGTTTCATCAATTGATAATAGATCATTGCCGACTTTTGCGAGCATGACTCTTGTATATTCGTTTTCTTCAAGCCCGGCTGCAATCAAGACGGCATTATTGTAACGCTCAGCACTTTGGATAAATTCGGCTTTTTTAAGTGTGAAAGCAAAATCGTCCTGCAACATTTCCGTTGCTTTTCCCATATCTGCTCCCATATCTTTTAAGGTTGCCGCAACTTTAAATGTGCGGACACCTGTTCTTGTTTTAAAGTGCGATGTATCCACTAACATGCCGGCATACATAATCGTGGCTTCTAATTCACTTAGCTTCACTTTCTTTTCCTGATAATCATAGAATTCCGTGATTAACTCAACCGTAGAACTTGCTGCCGGTTCTAAATAAGTTAAAATAGGATTGGACATGAATTCCTCGCCTCGACGATGATGGTCGATTACCACAATCTGATCAACTAGTGAAACAAGATTTGGCGCAATCGCTAAGGATTTTCTATGGTTATCAACTGACACCAATAAACTGTCAGCTCGCACCAATTCCGCTACTCTTTGCGGAATAACAAAAATATCATCATATTGTCCTGTTTTCACTAATAAGCGATAAGCTCTTTTTGTCTTAGCTTCCATGGATTCAGGGTTTACCACAATGTAAACAGGTACATCATAATTTTTCGCAATTTTCATTAAGGCAATACTTGCCCCTAACGAATCTAAATCTGATTCGGAATGTCCCATAATGAAGATCGCTCCGGCACTTTTAAATAAGCTATTTAAAGATTGAGCGATAATACGGACACGAACACGACTAGTCTTTGTCTGGGTTTCACTGTTACCTCCGAAATAACGCACCGGTTCATCACTTGTCTTGACAACAACCTGATCACCACCACGGCTTAAAGCCAAACTAAAGGCATCGTTTGCCGCATCATCAATGACCTCTAAATCTGTTTCATGTCTAGCTAAACCGATACTTAGACCTAAAACAACATTGTATTTACTTGCAGTTTCGCGAATTTGATTTAAAATCGCAAACTTGCTTTGAGCTAATTTCTCATAACTCATCTCATTACAGATCAACAAATAGTTTTCTTGACGATAACGTTTTAAAATAATGCCGAACTGATTAGCCCATTCAACTAAACTAGAACGGACCGCCGATTGAATAATAGCACCTTTCTGCTCATCGACACTGACTATCGTTTCATCAAAATTATCGACTGATAAATAACCGAAAACCATTTGTTCCTCGTGGTATTCTCTTAACAGTTCATTAAAATTCGTCACATCTTTCAAATACAGCGTTCTTGTATCCTGATTATTGTACACTTCATATTGTTGCTGTCCGACAAGGACTGTATGAATTTCTTCACTTTCAAAATTTTCTTCAATATTAGGAAAGCATTCACTTAAACGCAGACCCACAAAATCAAGCGACAGCTCATTAAACAAATCACTCTGCCAACTAATTACATGATTTTCATCATATATCAATACCCCAACCAAACCAAACAATACAGCATTTTTGGTTTCGGGTCCTAAAACATTATCAATCGAAATATGATTGGTTTCCAACTGCCCTAAAACAGTAAAAAGAGCCCAGCCTATCAAAGTATTATTTACAGTGATGGCAAATGCGAAAACAAGCATTAAATTTTCCTGAATCATCGCATAAGTTAGAAAAGCGGCAATCACTTCAGCAACTAAAACAAAGACAAATTGCTGCTTATATTTATTAAATCGATCCATCATTATCTATCACCTCACGATTTACATCTATTATACAATAATTTTTGACGTATTTCACTAAATATGTCAAATAAACCTAGAACGGCATAAAAAATATTTACGCCGGGCACAATACAGCCCACAAGCGATAAGATATGCATCAAGCGAGAATGTCCCTTAAGAACATGATAATACAAAATTAAAGACAATCCTTGCACCATCGCCAATAAAAAAGCTAAAATACCTAAACCCCTTATCAAAGGTTGATTGCTTAAAACTGCCAAACTGATTAGTCCTAAAATGAGATAGCCCGTTTTCTTGCTTAGATGGATTGTAAATAAAGAAAACTTTACCATTTTCTCCATTTTCAAACGGAAAAGCAAAATATCTGTGAATGTCATTATAATAAAGGCTTCCATGCTGCCGATAATCACAACAAACAAAGGTAAAGCATAGTCTAAAAGCTCTTGGCTACTTAACGGGATATACTGATGAAGCAGCGCTAAGTCTTCTGCTATATCATAACCTAATAGATTCGCAAAAACAGTCATTGATAAAAGCTGGGATATACTTGTCACAAGCATGGTTGCCAAAAAAATAACACTGCTGTTTTTCTTTTGACTAATCCCCCAATAAAGCACCACACTTACAAATATCGCACTTAAACTTAAAAAGACGGTGCTTGGAAGTGCAATCAAAAAGCCTAGGCAAACTGCTGCAAAAAGCAATACCAAAAGCATCTGAAAACCATATTTCAAACCGTAAACAACAAAAGGCAAGGGCATCAAATAATATAAAAAGATATTAAAAAAAGCCCCCGTATATGTATCAATGACTAATAAAATACCGTAAAGTGCTAACATCATGGCACCGTAAACTAAACGTTTTGTTTCTTTTGTGTGCATGGTAAGACCTTCTTTCATAAAATAAGCTAAAATTCT
>CAJUOR010000013.1:0-18383 GCA_910588165.1 uncultured Thomasclavelia sp. | reverse complement strand
CTTTGACGATAGACAAATTTTGAATAAGAAAACGGTATAGATTTCTCTATACCGTTACTTAAACTAATCTTGTACGTAAGGTAATAATGCCATTTGACGAGCACGTTTGATAGCAGCTGCTAACATTCTTTGGTATCTAGCGCTAGTACCAGTTACACGTCTAGGGATAATTTTACCATTTGAAGAGATAAATCTCTTTAATAATTCAACATCTTTGTAGTCGATGTATGCGATTTTGTTTTTAGTAAAATAACATACTTTTCTTCTACCCATTCTTTGTTTTCTATAAGCCATGGTTACACATTCCTTTCTTTAGAATTGAATATCGTCATCCATGATATCGTATGTATCAATTGAATTATCAAATTCTTTTTTGATGTCCATACCATTCATATCATAAAAGGCGTCATTGAAATTGTTTTGCGGTTGTGCCGGCTGCTGCACTTGACGATTAGAAGCCTGACTTCTTGTTTCTAAGAATTGCACACTGTCGCATACAACCTCGACAACTGTCACGCGACGGCCATCTTGGTTTTCATATTGTCTTGACTGCAAACGTCCGTCAACACCTACCAAAGAACCTTTAGAACAGTATCTCGCAACGTTTTCAGCCGCTTTATTCCAAACAACACACGGAATGAAATCCGCTTGTCTTTCACCATTCTGACTCGTAAAGTTACGATTCATCGCAATAGTGAAGCTAGTAACCGCAGTTCCCGTTCCGGTTCTTCTAAGTTCCGGATCACGAGTCATACGTCCTACTAAAACTACTCTGTTCAACATATAACTTCCTCCTTTTCTTATTTACGGATAGTCATATGACGCAATACATTAGCGTTAATTCTTGCTAAACGGTCGAATTCAGCGATAGCAGTTGCAGGAGCAGTTACATCTAAGACTGTGTAGTAACCTTTTTTGAAATCCTGAATTTCGTAAGCAAATTCGCGTAATCCCCAATCAGCAACGTTATCAATTGTACCGTTGCCTTTTGTAATGATACCTTTTAAAGATTCAGATAATTGAGCTCTGGCATCATCTTCAACGTTAGGTTTTACGATAACCATAATTTCGTATTTGTTCATCATTTTGCACCTCCCTGTGGACTAATGGCTTGCCTTATTTCAGACAAGCAGGCAGTAAAAATTCTTTACGTGCTTGGATATTATAGCATAAAAATTACTTATATGCAACACTTTTTCTATTTATCTAGGCGTAAATCTTCCGGTGTTGTTATCTTTATATTATCATAATCCCCTTCGACTAGATAAACCTGCTCTTTTCCGAAGGCTTCCATAATACTGGCATCATCTGTTCCGACAAAGCCCTGGGCATTTGCCCGATTAAAAGCTTCTAGCAACAAGCTTCTTTTAAAGGCTTGTGGAGTTTGCGCCTGAAATAAAGTTTCACGCTTTGGCGTATGTTTAACTACCCCATTTTCAACTACTTTAATCGTATCTTTAACCGGCACCATCAAAAGACAGGCATTATTTGTTTCTAAACATTGTAAGATGCGTGAAATAGCTTCACTTTTCAAAAAGGGTCTGGCACCATCATGAATTAAAACATAGTCCTCATGGCACGCTAACAATCCATGATAAACGCTCTCCTGCCTCGTTGCCCCTCCTAAGACCAAAGCAATCCGACAATCAGATACCAATGTTTCAATCACTTCCTTATCATTTTCGCCAATAGCAAGAATGATCTCACGACACCTCTTGTCGTCAATAAAAACCTGCAAAGTATTTTCTAAAACCGTTCGCCCATTAGCCATTTTCAGCAACAGTTTATTGTATCCCAAATTCATTCGTAAACCGATTCCCGCACACGGCAAAACAACACTGTAATCCATCTTTTGCCCTCCTTTAAACTTTACCTAAAGTTTAGCATATCAAAAACAAAATGTATAGAAAAAACCTAGCTTAAAGCTAGGTTACCGGTTGGTTTAAACAGTGGTCATAAATCGCTTGCCTTAAAGTGCGTTGTAAAGCTCTTGCCCCATACTTTTCAACTTCACTTGTCTTGACCAATTCTTCTAATAAGCTTTGATGCTCTTTAAAGTACGTTTGAAAAGTTTCGGGATAACTATTTAAACAATCTTCTAAAATTTGGCAACAAACTTGTTTGGTTAAATAATCAAAATAAAAAACATGATCGATGCGATTTAAAAACTCTAATGAAAACTGAGCCTCTAAAATATTTTTAGCTTTACTTTGGGTATCCTCTTGGAAACCGACACGCCCTTTACTTTGAGTATGATAACCCATATTCGTTGTCATGATGACTATGCTGTTAGTGAAATCAACTTTATTTTTCTGACTATCTTCAATATAGCCTTCATCAAAGACTTGTAAAAATAAATGCCAGACATCTTTATGTGCCTTATCAACTTCATCTAATAAAATAATGCTGTGCGGGTGTCTTTTCACCTCGTCTAAAAATCTTGAAGACTGTTCATAACCGACGTAGCCCGGTGGACTGCCGATAATCTTTGAAACGCTATGACTTTCTTTATATTCAGATAAATCTAAACGAATCAAATGACCGTAATAATGCTTGGCAACTAATTTGGCAATCTCGGTTTTACCTACCCCGGTCGGTCCGGCAAACAGCATCACTAGTTTAGGTTGCTTTTTATTAAACAAGCCGGCTTCTAATAAAGCTAATTGTTGGGTTAAATCTTCAATCACCCGCTCTTGTCCGTGAATTTTGGCAGATAAGGTCTTTTTCAAAGCCATGACAGGTGCTTCTTGATGCAAATTCATGCCCGTCATACCTTCTACCACTTGTTTCACTAGCTCTTCACTGACAATATCTTGTTGTGCCATTCGACATTTGACACAAGCTAAATCTAATACATCAATGGCAATATCAGGCTGATGCCTTTCTTTGATATAACAACTGGAAAACTCAACGATTTTTTTAAGAATTGCAGAAGATAGCTTAACTTGATGATAGGTTTCAAAATGTTCCTTTAGCCCTTCGAGTATTTTTAGTGTTGCCGCTTCACTTTCTTCTTTTAAATCAATCTTACCAAAGCGGCGGTTTAAAGCACGGTCCTTTTCAAAATATTTACGATATTCCTCATAAGTTGTCGCTCCTATACACGTCAATTCTTTACGTGCTAAGTACGGTTTTAAAATATTTGAAGCATCAATCGCCCCTTCGGCACCACCGGCTCCGACAAGATTATGAATTTCATCAATAAAAACGATAGCTTGTCCGTCATTTTTGACGTGTTCAATGATTTTCTTTAATTTATCTTCAAATTCACCACGATATTTTGTACCTGCCACAACCCCGGCTAAGTCTAATTCGTAAATGGTTTTCTCATATAGAGGATGATTTTTATCCATATCATTCATTAAGCAAGCCAATTTCTCTACTAAGGCTGTCTTTCCGACACCGGCATCACCGACAATCAGCACATTATTTTTTTCTTTACGACACAGTATCTCAATTAAAGCAGCGACCTCTTGATCACGACCGATGACAATCGGCTGTTGCCTTTTTACTTTAGCATTCAAATTAACTAAATTTTCAACCTTAGCAAGTTCATCACTACCTTTTTTAGTTGTTTTCAGTTTTTGCAAGACATCTTCAAAATCAACATGATAGCTTGCCAGTAACTCATGAGCAACACACTGTTTCTCTTCTAATAAAGCAAGACATAGTGTTTCGATAGTCACTTTAGTTTCTTGCTTTGCACTGCTTTTAGATATAGCGCTTTCCAAAATATCCTTAAAAACATTAGTGTACTCCATATAAAATAATTGTTCTTGCGTTTTCCCGAAAAGACGTTGAAGATCCTTCTCAATCGCTTGATCTGTCACATGATACTCTTTTAATAATTTAGATAACGTTGTATCCTGCATTTTCAATAAAGACAGCAATAGATGTTCACTGCCGACATTTTGATGTCCCAAATTAAAGGCAATGCCTTCGGCGACCACGATGGCTTTTTGGGCTTTTTCACTAAACTTCATTAACATATCACACCTGCTTTCGTATTCATTTTATGTAAGACCTTATAAATTATTAACCACTTTTCATTCTCTCATTCTTAGTTTTATGAAAAGTCATTTTATGTTATAATAAATTTAATATGAAAGAGGGTCGTAAAATGAAAACAACACTTCAAGTATCCATTCGAAGTTTAGTTGAGTTTATTGGGCGTAAAGGCAGCATCTCCAGTGACTTTGCCCCAACATCAAACGCTTTAGAGGGAACAAGATTACATCAGCTGATTCAAAAAAGACAAAAAGATAATTATCAAAGCGAAGTGCCTTTAAGTTACAATTACACTTTCGCTAACGGTATCGTCCTTTCTCTTTCGGGACGAGCCGATGGCATCATTCACGAAAATGATAACATAAGCATTGATGAAATTAAATCAACCGCCAAAGACTTAACGCAACTTTTAGAACCTGTTGCGACCCATTTAGCTCAAGCCCTTGTCTATGCCTATATTTATGCCCATCAAAATGACTTAAATGAAATTGGGGTTCGCATGACATATATTCATATTGAAAGCGAAGAAATAAAATACTTCAAGAAAACTTATGCCAAAGAAGAATTGGTTTTGTTTTTTGAAGATTTAATGCACGATTATGAACAATTTGTCACTTTAAGTGTGCGAGGTCAACGCTTAAGAGATGAAACACTCAAAGAGCTCCCTTTCCCTTATGGCACCTATCGGCAAGGACAGCACGAAATGGCTAAGAGCTGTTTTGTGGCAGTTAAAAACCATGATGTTTTATTTATTCAAGCAGCTACGGGGATTGGAAAAACCCTTTCCACCCTCTACCCTTCCTTAAAGGCGATGGCTTTAGGTTACACCTCTAAAATTATGTATTTAACGGCTAAGACAATCACCAGACAAGTTGCTTTAGACAGTTTGGAAATGCTTTGTGATAAAGGGGCATACTTGCGTTATGTGTCTATTACCGCTAAGGATAAAATCTGTTTTATGGAGGATAAGAAATGCCACCCTGACTATTGCCCTTATGCCAACGGTCATTACGATCGCATCAATCAAGCCCTCTTAGACTGCCTGACTCATGAAACACACTGGACTAGAGAAGTTATAGAACAATATGCCAAAAAACATCGAGTTTGTCCTTTTGAATATTCCTTAGACTTGTATAACTTTGCCGATGTTTCTGTCAGTGACTACAACTACGCATTTGACCCTAAAGTTAATTTAAAACGAGCCTTTGATGAAAAAAATGATTATACATTATTGGTCGATGAAGCCCACAATCTTGTGGATAGAGCTAGGCAAATGTATTCCTGTGAACTAGATTTGAATCTTTTGGAATCAGCCAGAAAAGCCTTTAAACCCAAAAAAGGCAGTTTGTATCGTAGACTTAAAGAATTGGTCGATTATCTTAAAAAGATTGATCAACAAAATCAAGAAGCACCCTACATTCAAAAAGAACTATCAGAAAAGCTTCTTGAACTGATTGAAAATTTTATCACACGGGCTCGTCAGGATTTACCCGAAATGCCCGAATCACTTTTTAAAGACACCCTCCTAGATGTCTTCTTCATGGCAAATAATGTATCGAGAATTAGTGAATACTATAATCAAAATTACATCACCTACTATGAAAATCAGATATTGCATTTATTTTGCTTAGACCCATCGCACTGTCTTGCACCTATTTATAATAAAGTACAAAGTGTGATTCTGTTTTCGGCAACTTTTCTTCCGATTAAATATTTCTTTAATCTTTTAGGTGGAAAAACTAACCATAAAAAGCTCTACTACGCTTCTCCATTTCCCAAAGACAACAAATGTCTTTTAGTCGCCAATGATATTGAAGCCACTTTCCGTCAAAGAGCTTCCTACTATTTGGACATTATCACTTATTTAGAAATCCTAATGTCCAAAAAGAGCGGACATTATCTAGTCTTTTTCCCGTCTTATGCCTATATGAATGATGTTGCATCATTAGTTAAGGAAAAACTTCCTCACATCAAACTCTATCTTCAGGAAAGCATGATGAGTGAACCGCAAAAAGAAGCCTTTTTACAAGCGTTTAATGAAGCATTTGAAGAAAACAGACTCTTTTTTGGTGTATTAGGTGGGATTTTCTCTGAAGGCATTGATTTAAAGGGAAATCAAGTTGTCGGAGTCATTATCGTCAGTGTCGGTCTTCCGCAAATCTGTTTAGAAAGAGAACTTATCCATCAGCATTTTAATAAAGATGATTTAGGCTACGCTTATGCCTATACGTATCCTGGTTTTAATAAAGTCTTACAAGCTGCCGGTCGTTTAATTCGCAGTATGAACGACCGTGGGATTATCTTACTTTTAGATAAAAGATATCAGACAAAAACATATCTAAGTCTTTTCCCGGAAGAATGGCACAATGCCCTACCTACCAGCTTAAAAACGATTGTCCAACAGTTAGATAACTTCTATGATATTTCAGTTGAAAAAGAGTCATAAATTCATTATAATAAAAATTAAGAATGAGAGGTAGAATTTATGGAAAATATAATGGATTTTATTGGCAAGGCATTGCCTTGGGGGTTACTGATTGTTTTAGTTTACTTTACATTGGTTATCATTTCTAGTATTTACGGTATTTTCAAAGCCAAAAAGACTGATGAAAGCTTACAATTAGCACTCAATAAAAAGGGTAAAATCATTTTGGGAATTCTTTACGTTATTTATTTAATTGTTTTAACGGGAACTATTATTATGGAAATCCAAATTCTTTCATCTGATAGTCTATCTAGTGACCAAAAAATGTATGCTGCTTTGAATACACCTAACTTATTAACGGTTATTTCACTTATAGCAGCAATTGAGTTTCAAGATATTTTCTTTATCGGGAAAAAGAATATCTTAATCGCTAACCGAATGTTTGAAATACGCAGAATGCGTAAAATGTCTTTCCCTAAAAAAAATCAAATGATGTTTATTTATGGGCAAAAACAATATACATATTCTGTTCGTTTCGTCAATATTCAGATGTTAAAAGCTAAATTCACTAAACTAAGATAAACCAAAAGACGATATTTTCGGCTTCAAACCGAAGATATCGTCTTTTTTATTGGATTTAATGATGTTTTTTTGCTAATAAGTAAGCTCCGTCACAAGGCGTTCCCATCGGTGCAATTAAAAGCACTTTTGAATCGAGATATTTAATCAAGCTTGACATAAAGAAATCTCCGCTTTTAAATACCCCACCGACATACGAAGCCATCACTTTATCAGCCTTAGACTGATTGGCTAAGACATTAACCATCAAGGCTAATTCCTTGGCTGCCTCATCAAAAATTTGTAATGCGACTTCGTCTTGCAAACTTGCCGCTTGACTTAGATATGGAGTTAATTCAGCTATTTTTTCTCGCTTATTTTCCAATGTTAAAGCAACATAGCTAATAATATCTGCCGTTTCAGCTAAATTCAATGCTTCTTTTAAAATACCATAGAGGGCTGTTTGCGGTAAACGCCCATCTGCCATTTTCGAAAAAGCCGCCAGCATTTTTTTAGCTAGCCAATAAGCACTGCCTTCATCACCTATCATATAGCCCCAACCACCGATTCTAGTTAAACTTTCATTTTGTTTCAACATCGCAATCGAACCGGTACCCGCAATAACTAAAATACCGTCATTCCCATTTAAAGCACCCGTCAAGGCTGTTTCAATATCATTCGTTAAAAACCATGCAAAACCTTCCAGAGCTTTAGCGATGGCTTTTTCCATTTTAGCTCGTACTTTCTTTTCCTGACCGTAACCGGCTAAACCCATGCTGACAAAGACATCTTTTTTATGAATGTCAGGCTGTTTTTTCAATAGTTTACCTACACCTTTACGAATGATTTTCTCTAAACCGTCATAACCGATTTGAGCATGATGGCACGTTCCTAATTCTACAACGTCTAAACTTGTGCCCATATCATCAAAAAGTGTAAATAAAGTTTTCGTTCCACCACCGTCTACACCAATATAATACATTTTAGCCACCTCTTTTTCTTGAACAGGGCGTTATATTCCCTAAAATTACTAATTCTTTAGCACCTGTGGCACTAGGTACATTACTAGGTGCCTGATGGAGCGTTTCATTGCCCATCACCACAAAAGCCAAAGCTTCCTTAGCATCACTATGGTACCCATATTCATCTTGAGTCATAACCTTTGTTTTAGGCAAAGCTTTTCGCAATAAATCCAGCATCAATAAATTATGGGCACCCCCACCGCCAACTAAAAGCAAATCGACCGGTTTTATCTTAGCTAAATACTTCTCGATATGATAAACGCCCCCATAAACTGTAAAAGCCGTCAATGTGTAAATAATATCTTCATGCGGATAATCTCGATATTTTTCAACTAACGCCAATGTTCGATCTTCACCAAACCACTCTCTACCTGTACTTTTAGGAATCTCTAAAGCAAAATAACGATCACTTATCAATTCCTCATACAAGCTATCAATAAGCTTTCCTGTTGCACCGATTTGACCATGATTATCATAGTCTTGTTGATATAGTTTTTTCATAGCAGCATTGACCATCATGTTTCCCGGACCGGTATCAAAAGCTATAATATGTCCTAAATCCAGTGAACCATCTAACCACGTTACATTCCCAATCCCGCCGATATTCAATAAAACCATATTGACATCTTTTTGACTGTACAACAAATATTCACTATATGGCACAAGCGGTGCGCCTTGCCCACCTGCTGCCATATCCATCACTCTAAAATCAGAAACAACCGGACAGTTGTGTTGATAGGCAATAATGGCAGGCTCACCGATTTGTAAGGTAGAAGCTATATGTGTATCATCGCTAAAAGGCTGATGATAAATGGTTTGTCCGTGGCTGGCAATAAAATCTAAGTCTTCTGATGTTTTACCGGCTTTTTCCAACACACAACTAACCGCCTTACTAAAGGCATACCCTAACTCAAAGTTCAGCGAACAAATTAAGTCAACAGAAGACGATTCTTTAAAACAAGCCATTTTGATTTTTTTAACTAATGTATCCTCCAAAGGATAAGTAACAAATTCCAAGAGCTTTAATTTTGTTTTTTGTCCCTGCCCTGAAATCTCACACAAGGCAGCATCAATACCGTCAAGCGAAGTGCCTGACATTAAACCAACCGCTAACATTTGGTGTACGCTCTCATCGCTTTAGCCACATGACCATGATGTTTTTCAAGAATGCTTTGGGCTTCTTCACTTGTACAATGAGCTAAACACATGATAATAGCTACCTTAACCTCACCTTTTGCCTGCAATAAATAGGCATGGGCTTGGTCATCTGAAATATCACAGCAAGTACTGATAATTCGACAAGCTCTTTTCACTAATTTCTCATTTGTCGGACGAACATCTACCATTAAGTTTTCATAAACTTTTCCGGCTTTAATCATCAAAGTTGAAGAAAACATATTTAAAACCATTTTTTGAGCTGTTCCGGCTTTCATTCTAGTTGAACCGGTAACTGCCTCCGGTCCTGTAATAACCTCAAGGGCATAAGTTGCATGGCTTGAAATTTCCCCTGAGCTTACACAGCACAAGCTGATTGTCAATGCCCCAACTTCATTGCCGTAATCTAAAGCCCCTAAAACATAAGGGGTTCTACCTGAAGCTGCTAATCCGAATACAATATCTTTTTCTGTCAAATCAAGAGCCTCTAAATCACTTTTCCCTGATTGCCTAGAGTCTTCTTCCCCCTCTTTAGCCTCAAACATAGCGTCTTTGCCACCGGCCATTAAACCGACAAATAAATCTTGACTTACCCCATAGGTCGGCGGACATTCGGAAGCATCTAAAACGCCTAATCTTCCGCTTGTTCCGGCACCGACATAATACACGTGCCCACCTTGTGCTAACCGTTTTGAAGCTTCATCAACCGCCTTAGCTAACGTAGGCAAAACCTCTTTGACAGCCATAGCCACAAGCATATCTTCCTGATTGATAAGGGTCAACTGTTCAAGTGTTGAAGCTTCATCAATATGTAGCGTACGACTATTACGACTTTCCGTTTCTGATAATTTTTGTCCCATCTCTATTCACCTCTACGCCTATTATACAATAATCCAAATTAAAAAAGCAATCATCTGATTGCTCATGTTTAAAAAACCAAACAGCCTAAAGGGTAACCTACGAATGTCGCTAGAAGCGTTGTCAACACCATTAGAATAAAACCGTATTTCGCCATTTCTTTAGTTGTCGTATAACCTGTCCCTAAAACAAAGGCAATCGTCGCCATTGCCGGAGGTGTCGCAAAGGCATAGGAAGCCATCATGCCAATTAAAATCGCCAAAGCCTCGGTATTGATATTTGGTAAAGCTAACGTTAAGGGAATCGCCACTGTACATACAACACTAACAGTTACCATATTGGAAGAAAGATTGGTTTCGATACTTGTCCATAGCAAAAAGACTAAGATTAAGATGATTGGACTGACATTTTGAACAAGCGGTGTAATGCCTTGAGTAATCCAATGAATAAAGCCAATATCTTCATTCGTTAAAGCACTGGCTAACGTTAATGTCCCGGCAACCATCACTAAACTAGCCCAAGGAATACCATTGGACAATGTATCTTTAAAATCAAGTAAGGGTTGATTATCCACCGTAATGATAAACAAGGCTAAAGCGCCTAACATCGGCGGCATGGCTGTCCCATAACTGTTTATCCATGCATAGACATCAGGTAAAATACCTTTCAACAATTCAGGTAAAACCCATAAAGCAATAACCAGACCAAAAATACCGATAATATACTGTTCTCTACGATTTAAAGGTAGTAAATCTTCTTTTAAAGAAGCAATATCCACACTTTGAAGCTCGGAAACACAAGGACGATAGAGCCATTTAAACATCAAAATCATAACTGCAAAAGAAAGCAAAGCAACCGGAATTCCCACTAACATATATTTAAAATAACTGACACTTTCGCCAACAATATTTTGGTAAAAACTCATAGACATTAAAGGGAAAACGTGAGCAATCGGCGTCATACCGGCTGCAATACCGGAAGTAAAAACCATTCCCATCATCATCATACTTGCACATGAATTGCCTTTTTCCAATTGAAGAATCGCAAAAATCTCTTTAGTTAAGGCGATGAGCACGACAACTAAGACCGTCGGACTAATAAATGCGCCTAGACATAAAACACTTAGAAAATATAAAAACAGAAAATACCACCCGCCTTTTCTAGCCATCTTGGTATTCAAGAAGTATAAAGCCACACGGCGAATAAAAGTCGTTTTGCTTAAAGCATAAGTACACATAAAAGTAAACAGCAAAAAGGCAAATGTTGAATTACCGAAGCTAGAGGCAAAAATCTGATTGATCTTGATTTCAGGGACAAACGCAATCATTGCCATGCATAAAATAGAAGGCCAATCAATTGAAATGGTCATCCACAAAATGAGTGTGCCTATAAAAATACCGATTACTTGCCACATAGAAGCACTGATATTCATTAAAGGTGGCATAAAACGTGAGAATAACATCAAAATTAAAGCAATTGTTATCGTTAGGTTTCTTTTTGTCATCTTTCTTACTCCTTATCTATTTCGCTATACTATACACTATTCTAGCATAAAAAGCAATCTTTCACCTATTTTTCAGCTTGATTTTAAGAGGATTAAATCTAAAAGAATGAAGCTAACCATGTGATTGCCATACTCATGCCCATACTGTAAGCAAGAATTGCCCAAGGCTTACAAGTGATGATAATAATTAGAAATTTCTTTAATGACATAGGTGTTAGACCCGCTAAAAAACAAAATAAATCATCAGGCGTTCCCGGGGCAAACATCGTAAAGGCAAATAATTTATCAAATTTTTTTCCTTTTTCAATCCACGATACATATTTATCATACCTTTTCTGAGAAATCATTTGAATAACAAACTTTTTACCATAGTGTTTGGCAAGTAAAAAGTTAATTGTTGAACCAACCACAATACCTATGTAATTATATATAAAACCAAAAACCGGTCCGAAAATGATAACACCGATAGCACAACTTAAGCCACCCGGAATAATTGAAACAATGCACTGAATTATTTGCAGTCCGATAAACCCCAAAGGAGCAAAAATACCTAAGCTGTCTAAAAAGGCTTGAATTGATTCCAATGAGGAAAAGACACCGTGACGAACGACAAATATTCCCAATGCCAAACCACAAAACACGCTTATAAGGATTAGCCATTTTTTATTAAATGAAAGATGCACACATCATTCCTCCTACTTAAGTTTCTTTTAGCTTAGATAAATTTATTTTACCACCGAATTGTTTCAATATTATTTCAAAATGAACATAAAACACACTAATAATTATGCTTTATAACATTATAAAAAGCAGTTAGATGACGATGTTCATCATCATAACTGCCTTTTTGATATATAAAGGTTAGAAATTCAATATCTATCTCTATTTTACTTGATTAACAACTTCTTTCTCTTTAAAGATAAACATAGAATAATACCTGCCAACAAGAAGGCAACTAAAGTCATTGGAACCACCAACGAAGTGTGATCGCCTGTCTGTACTCCCGGACTTACAATCGGTTTATCCAAAATATCAGGATTGTTATTGACTTCTTCTTGCGTATAGTCTTTAGCGATTAACGTATAAATTGAGAAACGATCGGTTTCAAAGGTAATGATATTTTCATTAGCCATGCTAGAGGCTAGACCAATGACCTCATCATTATGTAATCTAACCATACCAAATTGGCGATTTTCCTTCATTAATTCTCCGGAAAGCGTCATAGATAATTTAATCGGAGAGTCCATTTCACTGATTTCCACACCATTGATTTCCGGAATTATTTGACCATCTTTGGCGTAAGCTGTAACTGTAACCGAAATATCATAATGAGCTAAGATAGTGATATCAGCCTTTAAAGCATCTTTAATCATTTCTTGTTGGGCTAACGTCAAATCATTTTGAGTTAAATTTCTTAATGTTAGTTGGGCTTTCAGTGTAGCATCTTCCGGTAAATTGGCTAAAACATCTGCATAATGTTCACTTAAGTATTTAGCGGAACTTGTCTGAACAACCTTTTGTGATTCTTTGGCAACCGCTAAGTCATTTTGACCTAATTGTTCAACTGTAATCTTGTTAGCTAATTGCTCTAGTTTATCAGTTGGATTTTCCGGTTTATTGCCCGGATTAACCGGTTGTTCGATAGGACGATTCGATAAGATTACGCCCGGACATTCTAAGTCTTCAGACGTTTCACTATCAGCAGCTACATATACATAGGCTATTTTCTCCGGTGTAAATTCAATTTCAAAATCCTCTTTACTATCAATTCTGATTGTGCCTAATACAATTTCCTTTTCTTGAAATAATGAGGTTTTATTTGAGAACAATAAATCGATTTTATCTTCTGAAATACTGTAATCGGATATTGAAGTTGCCTGTTTTAGTTCTTTATCCATGATAAAGACATTTTGATAATCCTGAATAGATTCAGACGTATCAATAGATAAATGCATCGATGCAATTTGACGGTCATACATCTCTTCGCTTAAAGACAGCTTAACAGTCAAAGCATCACCGGATTGATTTGGGGTCAAAATAATATGTGGTTCATCAGATACTTTATCATGCTCACTTTTATTATTGCCGTAAAAATGACTTGTTAATAATAAGCACATTAATCCGGCTATCATAAACTGAAATACTTTTCTCATTAGTTACCACCTCTCTTTTGATTTCCAATCTCAATTTCCGGTAATTCAGTCGGAATTTCTACTTCAAAGGAATCACTGACTAAACGTTGTCCGGCATTTGTTTGAGCATCGTTGACACGATAGAGTTGCGGATAAATTGAATTAGGAATTTCCACCTTAACGAATTTTCCGTCATCATCATAGTAGCCAAAACCACTGCCATTTTCATCAGTTCCCGGAATTAGATAATAAATCCAAGTTCCTTCACTGACATCGGCTAAGTCTTCGTCCTTAGGATCTTCCGCAAAAATAGCTTGATATCCACTTAAAATCTCATCTTGATTATATCTTAATTCCACAACATTATAAGCTGGATTGCCGGCATATGTTCCGGTAAAGATCAATGAGCCTTTTGGAATGGTATTGTCTTCATCTAATACATAATCGTTCTTTAAGATACCGATGCTATTTTCTTGAGCCATATCAATATTATCTCCGCTTGGTCCTAAGACATCAATCTCTGATAAGCTGACTTCATTTTCATCAACTGCAACAATTTTAATATAGCTACTTGCATAAGAAACCAATGATTGATTATTGACTAACTCACCGTCAACCAATTGACTGAAATATAATTTATTTTCTTTATCGACTTCTAATGAATCTTCTTTAACTAAAGTCCAATTATTTTTATCAGTACTTACATAAATCTGCACTCCATCAAATGATGGATTCGTTAATTTAATACCTGTAACATCTGCCAAAGCATTTAATGAAAGAATAAACTCACCTTGATTTGAGCTTGTGCTACCACGATAAACGTTTTGATAGTTATCATCAATTAAATCATTAACCGCTTTTGATTTAGGTGCACATGGTGTTGAATCTTCATCACCGATAGTTTCATCATTGTCTGAAACTAGGTTCGAGTCAATTAACCAACCTGCTTTATCAAGACTTCCGTCATGTGAAATCTTGATTGGATCTAAAACAAATTGTTCAGTTTGATTCAATAATCTATCATAACCGATAACAGAATAAGTGAAAACACGATTATTGACAGTTGAAACGGTATCTGTAAAGGTTGTTTCACCGTTTTGAGCATTGATAAAGCCGACAGCTTGACCGTTTCTTAAAATCTCATAGCCTAACATAGCCCCATCAACTTCATTTGTATTTGAAATCGTTAAGGTTACTTGATTGCTATTGACAGCATTGAATAACTCTGCCTTAACAGCAGTATCTGAAGACATTCTATCGTAGCCTTCTAAGCGATAAGCCATTGAATCATCATCTAAATATTGAATTTTCTTAGTTTCAGGTTCAAATTGACTGATAAATGCTTTCGTTTGAGCATTCGGAATAATTCCCCATGCCGTAAAGAAATCCGTTAAATCCTTTTGGGCAGCTACAGAGGCCAAGCGGATAATATTCTGTTTAGCATCTCCATCTAACTTTAAGGCAACTCCACCTTCAGGAATTGGTGCTTTCCCCGGATTACGTGCATAGTAATCTACTCTGGCAAAGAACAATGCATCTAACTGTTCTTCATGTGAATCATATAATTTGTAATGATAATTTTGATCATAAGCTAGATGTAATTGCCAATACATCGCTAATTGAGTAAAGACATTGCTTGAAACACCCTCAGTGTTTGAGGTTACTTTTTCATAAACAGACGGATACTTAAATCTAGTCGTCGCATTAGAATCACGATTTTGTGATAATAATGCAAAATAGTTGTTTGTTATTTCGGCAATGGCATAGCACCCCTGATTGATGTCGTGCCCGATTTCATGAGAGATTCCCCAACCGAACGCAGCCCCTGAGATGTACTTACCATCTTCTGTAGCAACAAATGGAATACCATTTGAAAGACCGGAAACTGAACCCCATTCAATACCGATATGATTGCCACTTGCATACATGAAAGCACCGGCAAACATTCTATGGTAACGAATATTTAAATGCTGAGCAGGATAACGATCAGTGATTGATGCAGCATTTTTATTCAATCCCTTATTTTGATAGAATAATTCCATCATTTGATCCATAGCATCTAATGAATTTAATAATTGTTCGGCTTTTTCATCTAATGTTGACCCTTTCAAGCCTGCCATGATCTGTTTGCCTGAAACAGAATATAACATATAATCTAGCATAATTTCACTAGCGCCTAAAATACAGTTTTGTTCATCATAGTCATAGTCAACACTTTGATGATTTTGATGAAGTGCTTCATGTTTAGTATTCATCTCATCAAGTTGTGTTTGTAAACTTTGCAGATAAACTTTTACTCTTTCTAAACGTTCACTTGGATCACTTACATGATATAAATCTAAAGTAGCGATTTTTGCTCCGCCGGATACTCTAACCGCAATTTTTTCATTAGAATTACCGGTATATTGAACGTAAACAGAACCACCTTTTTCAACCCCGATAGATTGCAACTGTTTCGTGTTAATTTCATTTTTACCGACTTTTAAATTGATTGGACTGCCAATAAATGAAGCAGCTTCCGCATGGTATTGTGAATATACAAGCTGTAAATTGACTGCTTGACCATTACGTTTACCTTCTTGACCGACATAAACAATCAATGTATCTTCCGGATATGTCACATAGCCTAGTGGTTGCCATGAATTTAATCCGCCAAAGCCTAATGCTCCTTGCTTATGACTAGAAATGCCGTTATGAATTTCCTGAACATCTTTGAGTGCTGTTCCTTCAACCACTTGTTTAGCTTGATTGATTTCCATCTGGATCAAATCTTTAAATGGGTGCAATTCTTTTGACACTTCATCAGGCGTATTCAATCTCTTTTGTAAATCTTCAACCGTTGAAGCTGTAACATCTTCTCTTAAGGTTAAATGGAAAGCATCTGTGAATAGACTATTCACATCGTTTTCTAAAGAATCATAGTAATAGAAATTAAATTCTGCCAAACGCATTTCATGAACCGAACCTTGTACACCGACTCTAACCTTATCTGATTTCAAAGGATTAGATAAGTGCGCAATATAATAAATTCTACCATTAACATCTGTTAATCTTCTGAAAGCGTCAACAGAAGCCTCGACTTCTTTTCCTTCTTCATTAAAATATGAAATCCCCATACCGTTGATACTGCTATCGTTTATCGGTCCGGCAAATGAGATATAATTCATTTCATAAGTATCGTCAAACTCGAACGTTAAACGCCAATCATGATGATAACTTACACCAAAATCCCAGTCTTTGATTTGCATATAAGATTCATAATCATTATCAACTAAAGCTAAAGCGCTATTTGTTGTGGTACTTGCTTCATCTAATGGGCTATTGATGATTTGAGTTACACCATTTTTACCGTAATATACATTGACAATATGGCTTGATAACTCACCTTTACCATTAGAAGTATTTAATAATTTATATTGTGGTAATTGGGCAGCCATAATCGTAATTGTTGTAGCTTCACTGACTAAAGAACCCGGTCCTGTGCCCATTTTGTTATTACCACTCACATAGACTTCGTATGTAACATTATCCTTTAAGGAATCAATTGTATATGAAGTCCCTTTATAACTGCTTACAGCTTCGATGTACTCACCTTTTCCTTTTTCACGATAAAATACATTGTATGAATCTGTACTTTTCATATCTTTCCAAGATACGTTAATTGAGCGATAAGCACCGTTTGCCCTAACATAATCAGGTGCAGCAGGGACCTTTGCAGCCTGTGGCGTAGCTTCAATTTCATCTGAATAAGCAGATTCCCAAAGTGAATCCTTATCAGCATCATTGATAGCCTTAACACTGATTGTATAGGTTTTACCGTTCAATAAATCTTTACCGTTAAATGATTTCAAACTATATGTATTGATATTAGAAGCATATTCTTCTTCTTGACCTTCATAAGCTACCTTAACTTTATAGCCTGTTACATTATTTAAAGCATTCCATTTAATGTAAAGTTCTTCATCTAACTCATCAACTGCAAGTCCTGACGGAATATCTAATTTCGGTTCAGGAATATGGTCTTCCATGCCATTCAAAAATTCTACTTTAGAAATCTCTGCCAATGATTTAGAAGAGGTGGCAGTTATTCTGATAGTTACTTTTTTGACAGCTATTTGAGTTCCTAAATCAATTACAATGGAGCCATCATCTTGCACCATGGCTTGACGTGTCGCATGAAGCGCTAATAACTGTACTTCGCCAATAACAACTTCATACTCCTCACCGTTTTCATCGACAATGATAACACTACCCTTTGTGATTGTATTGTCATTAGTTCCTTGGATAGTCAACTGTGTAACCTCTATTGGCTCTTGGATATCAAGGCTTAACTGAATGGGGTTATTAACTGAAATATCCCCTTCATTTTGCGGACTTAACTTTATTGTTTCTCTATCAGCTGAGTCTTCAAGAATGTCCTCTATATTTCCCTCAATAGTGCCTTGCGTTTCATCAACATTGACTGAAACATTGTTAACTAATAAAGGGAATATTTCTACTCCGGCTTCCAATCTCTTAACATCATCGCTATTATGATCGCTATAAACATAAGTGAAAGCATTTAAGTCTAACAAATCAACTTTACCGTTAGCATCAATATCTAGTAAAGCGTTAGAGCTATCATGATTAAAAATAGCCGTAGATAATATCTTTTTATCTTCTTCATCCGTCCTGCACCGGTCCTGTTCCTTCTGCTCGGGGCGCTCATGCTGCTCCTCTTC